>CAZMYK010000159.1:0-7845 GCA_964570435.1 uncultured Saprospiraceae bacterium
CTAAAACAATACAATACAATGCTGGCGATCCTTTTTTTATGAAGGTGAAAATTAAGCATAAAGCTCATAAAAAAGCGAGATGGTTAGTTCGATTTCTGGGATTACCTTTCCGTTTATTTCCAAAAAAATTTACTGGTTGGGCAGATGATGAAATAAAAAAAATGGGAGTACATTCCACGACCCATATTGATGCACCATGGCATTATGCTCCAACTTGTATGGGAAAACGAGCAAAGACCATTGATGAAGTCCCTTTGGAATGGTGTTATGGAGACGGTATTGTAATTGACATGAAACATAAAAAAGATTATGACCCTATTACTACGAAAGACATCATCGAATTTTTAGAAAAAGAAAATGTCTCCTTGAAACCAGATATGATTGTTCTTATAAAAACAGGAAGAGATAAATGGATGGGTACAAAAGATTTTTTTTATAAAGGAACGGGTATGAGTGCGGAAGCCACAGAATGGCTAATCAACCAAGGCATAAAAGTAATGGGCATTGACCAATGGGGCTGGGATTTACCATTACCACATTTAATAAAGAAAGCCAAGGAAAGCAATGACTCTGAACTATTTTGGGAAGCTCATTTGGTTGGAGTTGACAATGAGTATTGTCATATGGAACAATTAACCAATTTAGATGCCCTACCAATAGTCGGATTTAAAGTTGCTGCTTTTCCATTAAAAATCAAAGGGGGGTCAGGTGCGCCATGCAGGGTCGTGGCAATATTAAATTAAATGATGATAAAAATTCTGCTGCTAATCGAGTAGACGGTCCCACCAGCTGTCGCTGAAGCACAGCAAAACAAAACCTCCTAAATTCCAAAAGCCCCCATTTTTAAAATATCATAATATTTGACGAACCTGTGCCGACTTTACGTCGGTAAGTCCAAAAAGCTCAATAATCGTCCCTACCAAAACACGCCTTTCCCCTTCCCACTCCATATAAAAATGTAAACTCCTTATTGAACGCCATTTCAAAGTCAATCCAATGCCCTCCTTTTGAAAAATGTAAACAGCTTGTTGAGTTTTTTGGGAACCTAAAGTTCGGTAGATTGCAACTAGCAGTTCTAAGCGCTTGAAATATTTCGCGAAAGCGGCTTTTTCACGAACTGCCGTTAGCTATCAGCAGATTTTTAAAAGTATAATTTGCGCCTTACCTGTAACATTCATTTATTTACACGTAAATTATGTTATGGACAAGAACCTCACATTAAGCCAGAATCAAAAAATTATTAGATTTGGAAACTCATGGTTCTCAACCAAACTTAGATAGAAATGACTCCCAAGAAAAAGTAGTATTTCAATCTACTAATTGATAGTTATGGCTCAAAGCAAGTACACAATAATAAAAAAGTGGTTCGAAAATACCAGATATATTGTCCACGAAGGAAAGGAGGAGGTGCAGCAGAGAACGGTGCTCCTCAAAACCCTGAAGTCTGAAGTCTGAATATCCTAGCCATCAAGATATCACAAGACTGAAATCAGAGTTTGCTATACTCAGCAAACTCCACCACGATTCCGTCCCTAAAGTATTGGAACTAACTCATCACGAAAACAGTCTTAGGCTGGTGACGGAACATCCTGCGGGATTACCACTCAAGTCAATAAAGAATAGTGAAACAGATCTATTGGCATTTTTGAAAATTGCTAGATCTCTGGCAGAGTCAGTCGCTTATCTTCATTCTAAACGCATCATTCACAAAAACCTAAACCCCTATAACATATATTATGACCCCGATGAGGATAGCGTTGAGTTAGCAGGGTTTGAATTAGCAAAAGAACAAGGTCGTGATGCCTTCCATGCAAATTCTTCAGAAGCCTTTGATGCGGAACTTGCTTACATATCGCCAGAACAAACAGGTCGAATGAATCGACCTGTAGACCAACGGACTGACCTATACTCACTGGGGACTGTGCTGTATGAACTTCTAGCTGAAAGACCTCCATTTATCACAGATGATCCCTTGGAGATGATACACTGTCATATAGCCAAGAAGCATACGCCCTTAAATGTGCAATCTGAAAAAATTCCTCTTGTCATTTCCAGAATAGTGGACAAGTTGCTTTCGACAAACACTGACAATCGGTATCAAAGTGCTCTGGGTCTAATACACGATCTGCACAGGTGTTCTACGCAGCTGGAAGCGAAGACAGATATCAAGGAATTTCAACTTGGAGAGCGGGATTTTTCTGATAAATTCAATCTGTCAAGTAATCTTTATGGTAGAGAAGACGACTTGTCTGTGCTCCTCAAAAGTTACCATGATGTAAAAACCGGTTCTGCAGCACTCGTATTTGTTACAGGACTATCAGGTATGGGAAAATCCGCACTGGTCAATGAGGTCAAGAAATTTGTAGATCAAGACAAAGGGTTCTTTATACATGGCAAGTACGATCAGTTCAAGCAGAACACGCCACTGAGTTCCTTAGTAGATGCCTTTTCTCAGTTGATCAAGCGGCTGCTTTCTGAAAGTGACGTACGGAAAGATTACTGGAAACAAAAAGTACTAGAAGCTGCAGGAACAAATGGTAAAATATTAATAGAAGTCATTCCTGAAGTAAAATTACTGATAGGTGAACAGCCCTCCTTGCCTGAACTTCCAGTAGCTGAGGCAAATACAAGATTTAATCTTGTATTCGATAATTTTGTCCAAGTATTTGCTCAAGAAGAACATCCGCTCTGTATTTTCATGGATGATCTTCAGTGGATAGACTCCACGACCTGTCAGTGGATTGAGGATCGATTTACGAGCAGACAATTTAAACACTTGTTCCTAATAGCAGCTTATAGGGATAATGAGGTGAGGCCTTCTCACCCAGTCATGCTCATGATCGAGCAATTACATCAGAAGGGAATAGAAACAAATACGATTAAGTTAGAGCCACTCAGTTCTGAGTCGATCGCCTTACTTATAGCTGACTCCTTGCATATCAATTCTAAAGATTGTACTGACATAGCTGATGTGATCGCCAAGAAAACGCATGGGAATCCATTTTTTATCCGTCAAATATTGCTCTCACTACATGAAAAAGGTGCAATTCGATTCTCAGATCAAGAACAAAAGTGGACTTATAGCATAGATCAAATTAGTCAGACAACAGTCAGTGACAATGTTATGGAACTGATGTTGGAACTTTTGTATCGATTACTAGACGAAGTAGTGGACACATTGAAGATAGCTTCATGCATAGGTAATAATTTTGACTTGGAGACCCTGAGTGCTGCAACAGATCAGACGGCTGAGCAGACTACTGACCAACTTTCCTATGCCATCCAGATTGGTCTGATACGATCCAATGGTTCGTCTGAAAAGGCGGGCTTTTCATTTCAACATGACAAAATTCAACAGGCCGCATTTTCACTCTTATCTTCGGAAGAAAGCAAACAGATCAATCTTAAGATCGGAGGGCTACTACTAAAGAACACAGACCCTATAGAACTGGGTGACACTGTTTATGATATAACGGATCATCTCAATTCAGCAATAGATATTATTACTGATGAAGCTGAAATTTCAAACTTGATTCAACTCAATTTATCATCTAGCAAAAGGGCTCAGGCTGCAACTGCATATAAGCCTTCGAGGGATTATATCAATCAAGCCTTGCAGCTTACTGATTCCCTAATTGAGCGACCAAGGTCAGAACTGTCGAGGCAGCTCTATCTGCAAAAAGCAGAGGCAGAACACCTCTGTGGAAATAATGAGATAGCTGCGGAGTATTATGACAAGGCAGTTCTGGAAGCTACTACAGATTTGGAAAAGGCCAGAGTCTATTTGAAGAAGATCCACTACTACACTAATCTTGGAAAATTCAAGGAAGCCTATGAAACAGGCCGAATAGCTATCAGTCCTCTAGGAGTGAAACTTCCTGCTAAGTTTGTCCCTCCACAACTGATAAAGGAACTAATCCAATATCGGGCTAAGAGAGGAAGAAGAAGTATAAAGGACCTCATTGATGTCCCTGAAATGATGGATAAAAACCAGAGGATGGCAGTCCGCTTGATGGCTAATGTCACTAAGTCAGCTTTCCAGATCAGACCAGAACTCAGTATCGTTGTTGCCTCAAAACTGGTGAACCAGTATCTGACACATGGGCATGCAGATGGCAGTAGTGTGGGCTTCGTGGCCTTCGGTCCAATTTTTCATGGAGCCATACTCAATCGGAAAAAATCTGGCTTTGACTTTGGACAACTGACCTTGGATATAGTAGAGAAGCATAAGACCTATAATTATAAGCCTGAAATCCACTTTGTCGTGGGTTACTTTGCGATCCCGTGGCTGAAGCCAGCAAAAGAAATGGAGGACTACTGGAAGATAGCTTATAATTCAGGCTTAGAAATAGGCGATTTTTTTCATGCTAGCTGTGCAGCCTGTGGTACTACCATGAGTTATTTCATGAGAGGTGTGCCCTTTGCAGAAAATCTGAATGCAGCGGAAAGGTATCTTGACTTCCTAAATAAGATCAATTATACAGATGGCATACAAACCGTCAGAGGCATCCAGCAAGCTATCAAGAATCTAAAGGGCGAAACCGATTCGAGGACATCTTACTCAGACGAGAACTTCGATGAAGAAGCTTATGTAAAAAGTCTCTCAGATTTCGGATCGAGACATTTTGCGCATTATTACTATATCAATAAAATGAGAACCCTATATCTATGGGGAGAAATGGGCCAGGCCTACGAAATGGTGAGTCAGTCTGATATTTACCTTAAGGATTCTCCAGGGATGCTACATACGGCAGAGCACTTTCTTTACAAAGCGCTGATATTGGCAGAGAAGTGTCTAAGTGATAAAGGCGTTTCTAAAGGTAAGTGGAAAAGAACTTTGAGCAAGATCAATAAGAGATTCAAGAAGTATGCAGAAAACTGTCCTTCGAATTTTCTTCATAAATCACAACTAATAAATGCGGAATATAATAAGGTCCTAGGAAATATGGATACTGCTCAAGAACTTTATTACGCTGCATTAGAAACCAGCAAAAAATATAAATACCAGCATCTAAGTGCTCTAATAAATCAGAAATTAGCTCAGTACCAACAAGAGAAATCAAACAACCGATTGGCCATAATTCATCTGAAAGATGCAATATATGATTATAACGTTCTAGGTGCATCCGCTTATGCAGCATATCTCTCAGAGAATTCCAACTCTAGTATGGACACTAACGACCTCTCCTTACAGACTTCAGGTGTTATGTCCGGTAGTGGCATGTCTAGTCATTCCAATATAGATCTATCCACTATTCTGAAATCCTATCAAGCGATATCGGAGCAGATAAGACTTAAGGGATTATTATCCACGATGATGAAGGTCATAATTGAGAACGCTGGTGCGGAGAGAATGGTCCTTTTGCTCAAATATGAAGATAAACTGAACGCGGAGGCAGAGTGTTTTGCTGATGACGATGAAGTACGGATCTTGTCCAAGACTGAACAAAGAGAGTATAGTAACTTTGCTAGCTCAGTAGTCGATCAAGTATTCAGCACTGGTGAGCCCATGATAATTGATGATGCTTCTACTGATGAGAAGTATAGCAATGACTCCTTTATAAATAGAGAAAAGCCAAGATCCCTTTTATGTGCACCATTGACAAAAATGGGGCAGACTATAGGTGTAATATATCTAGAGAACAACTTGTCCAGTGGCGTATTTACTCAGGACCGAATTGACCTTGTCGTTCTACTTAGTGGACAGGTCGCCATATCTATAGAGAATGCAAAACTCTATGACAATCTAGAAGAAAAAGTTATTGAGCGGACAAAAGAGCTCAATGTAGAAAAGGAGAAGTCAGATGATCTGTTGCTCAATATTCTTCCCGACCACATCGCTCAAGAGTTGAAGGCAAATGGTTCTGCGAAGGCCAAACAATTCAAACGAGCAACAATCCTTTTTGCAGATTTTCAAAATTTCAGTGAAATTTGTGAGAATCTAGGAGCTGAAGAGTTGGTTAGTGAGCTCAATTATTTCTATACCACTTTTGACAATATTGTCGCTGAGAACAATGTCGAAAAGATCAAAACGATCGGAGATTGCTACATGTGTGCAGGAAGTCTCACAGATGATGAAAACACGTCACCGCATCAAACGATCAATGTTGCATTGGCGATTCAGAAATTCATGAAAGAAGAGAGCGAAAGAAGAAAAGTACACGGCTTACCTGCTTTTAGACTGAGGATAGGTTTACATACAGGACCTGTAATAGCAGGTATCGTAGGTCTCAAGAAATTTGCATATGACATCTGGGGTGATGCTGTTAACATAGCTTCCAGGATGGAAAGTAATAGTGAGATCGGTAAGATCAACATAAGTGGTGATACATTCCACTATATAAAGGATGACTATGATTGTACGTATAGGGGGGAAGTAACGGTAAAGAATAAGGGAATTATAGATATGTACTTTGTCGATGGACTAAAATCTTAGGAGCAAAAAAAGACGCAAATTTTGATTTACTCAACAAGGTATTTACGTTTTTAAGCTTACCGACGTTAAGTCGGCACAGGTTCGCTAAATTTGACGAAAGTCGATTATAAAAAATTATAGTTGGTTTGAAAATTCCGACTACGGCAATGTAAAACTTCCTAAATTCCAAAAGAAAAAACATCCCATTTTTAAATATCAAAATATTTGACGAATCTATCTGGCAGCTAGACAGGCCTGTGCCGACTTTACGCCGGTAAGTCCAAAAATCTCAATAATCGTCCCCTCCCCTTCCCACCCCATAAAAAAATGTAAACCCCTTATTGAACGCCATTTTAAAGTCAATCCAACCCCCTCCTTTTGAAAAATGTAAACAGCTTGTTAAGTTTTTTGAGAATCTAAAGTTCAGTAGATTGCAACTAGCGGCTTTAAGCGTTTATAATATTTCGCGAAAGCGGTTTTTCCTACCAAAGGTAGGCAGGTTCACGAATTACCATTATGTAGCAATAAAAAAACGAATGAATAAATTATTAACCATACTAATATTAGTAGGCGTGTTAGGGTGTACCAGACAAGAACCCGATGTGTATCTTTTTTCCTTCTTTCAAGGAAATGGCGAAGATGGATTACATTTAGCGGCCAGTAAGGATGCAATGAATTGGGAGGCACTCAACAATAATCAGAGCTTCTTACGCCCAAACATGGGAAAAGATAAGCTGATGCGTGACCCTTGTATTATCAAAGGACAGGACAACAAATTCCATATGGTATGGACGGTAAGTTGGAACGAAAAGGGAATTGGTTACGCTAATTCAACAGACTTGATTAATTGGTCAGAACAAAAGTACATTCCAGTTATGGAGCATGAACCCGATGCAAGAAATTGTTGGGCGCCTGAATTGTTTTATGATGATAAATCCAAACAATATTTAATATGCTGGGCTACCACCATTCCAGGACAATTTCCTAAAACTGACGCTTTGGGTGACGATGGATATAACCATAGGATGTATTATACAACTACCAAAGATTTTGTTGATTTTAGCGACACCAAGTTATTTTATGATAAGGGCTTTAATGTAATAGATGCCACTATACTAAAAAAGGAGAACTCCTATCTGATGTTCCTTAAAGATGAAACTTTAACTCCAAACCCTGAAAAAAATATAAGGATTGCTGAAAGTGACAATCTATTTGATAACTGGAGTGAAGCTTCAGCACCAATAACCCAAAATTGGGTAGAAGGACCAACCGTCATGAAAATTGATAACGAATGGATTGTCTATTTTGATAGGTACACGAAACATGAAATGGGAGCTGTTAGCTCTACTGATTTAAAAAATTGGATAGATATTTCCGATAAAATTAATTTTCCGGACGGAACTAGGCATGGGACTATTTTTAAAGTAAAG
>CAZMYK010000160.1:0-7828 GCA_964570435.1 uncultured Saprospiraceae bacterium
ATGTTCAGAAAATCAGATGCAGGATTAGGAAACACATGCACATCATAGCTATCCTGATTGAGATCTGTCGAAATCGAGCTAGAAAAGATTGGATGCTTGAAATCTCCAGCGTTTGGAAATTTGACTTCATGTCTTTCTATTGTACCGTTGATGTTGTTCATGATATCTACAAAAAAAGAATAGGATCCTGCGAATTCTCTATGCGGGGCGAAAGTATTTGCGACATGGTCATATATTCCTGCTGACACATTTCCAGTACGAGTAGTATACCATTCTAATGCTGTAGCTACTGAGTTTGCTCCCACGTCTAATGCATCTTCAATAATATTCGCGAACAGGATTGGCCTTGCGATAATTCCCGAATTCGTTACCGATGTAAGATGACCATTGAGATCATTCAAAACTCCGCGATTGACGATTTCTCCACCGATGAAGGGTTGAGTATAAGGGGAGCTTACGAACATGTGTCCATCATTTTCAATACTACTATCCTCATCAAGTTCAAGTCTTTTTTCTATATACAATTTGCCTGACTTAAGATTAAGAAAGTCTCCTTCAATGATGACTGACGAATAGGGTGTTTCCACCTCATAGGTAAAAGTCCAAGTACCGTAGTTAATACATTGACTTCCGTTGGAAATCACACCATAGTAGCTGGTGCAGCTAACGTTCCCGCTTGCATAGTTCACTATCGTGCCAGCATTTGTAATAGATTGATTATAAAAGTTTTCTAGATTAATATTTACATCTCCATGGATGTAAGCCTCACCATGGAGCCCCCCAACTTGGATACCTACATCAAAATTTCCCTCTATTTCTATGCTTGCAGATTCCTGAACATCCATTCTTCCATCCAATATTATAGCAGCCTCAGTCGAGAGGTCTGTACGAATAATTATTTCTCCGCTATTGTTCACAGAGCTGCCCCCATCAAAAGCCATCACATGGTTGCTGGAGAGTCTACCTGAACTTCCGATATAAAGTTGTCCTTCTGTAAACAGAACAGCAAAAGAGCTAGCATCAATACTTATACTTCCATAGTTGTAAATTGAGTTATATGCATCTATTCCTGCATGTACATCGTGCATTTCAATCTCTCCATAGTTGGCAAAATTGGCATCACTATCGTGTGCGATTGCAATATAGTCACTCCCTTTGGCGTATATGTATCCATCTGCGTAATTCTCCAACGTGCCTTCATTGTCAATCAAGGCACTACCACTGAAAAGCGATGAACTTCCTATGACAACCAAGAACCCACTATTACTTAAGCTTGCGCCTTCCCCGATTTTTATCAAGTCAGCATCCTGTCCTTCCACAAGTAGTGTACTTTTTATAATTAATCTACCCTGGTTCAATCTAATTGTATTCGCGTGTCCGAGACTTTCAACCTTAATTTGTCCACTGTTAATTATAACGTCATCTGCAATGGTCGGGATTTGTCCAATATCCCAATTGGAAGCGCTATCCCAGATGCCAACACCTCCATTCCAAGTAATGGTTGCTGCTGAGAGGTTTCCTGAAAGCCAGGAAATAAAAAAAAGAACAAGTAGATTAGAAATTTTCTGATTACAATTATTTGAGGTCATTTCGTACATTTTAGTTTGCTTAATAATTTCTGTAAGATTAAATCAATAACTAGAGACTTTCCTCACCTGCCTGGGTGATTTCTCTGATGCTAGCTTGCGCTGGCAAAGCAGGTTATTGATGAAAAGACAAGTCGCAAAAGTATTTAGCGAAGGAATTGTAGTTCTTGACCCGTTGACGCAAAAGAGCCACACAGTCAGTAACAGATCTTATCATTCTAAATGGAATTAGTACTGATAATAAGCTATTGTAGGAATGCGTTTTTTCTTAAACTATGTAAGCTAATCCTATAATAATTTTATGGAAGATATTTATTGCGACAAGATAATCCCAGGTAGCTTAAAGGTCGACATCGTTTACGAAACAAATAATGTCTTGGCTTTTCACCATACCAAACCATATTGGGAGCAACATGTAGTAATCATTCCCAAAACTCACATTGAATCACTTTCAAGTTATTCAAATGCACCTGAATTAGATAAGGAGCTTTTAGAAACGATTCAAGTGGTCACCAAGATGTTTGAAACAAAATTTGGAGGATGTCGTATTTCATCCAATATTGGCACCTACCAAACGACCAAACACCTGCATTGGTATGTGCATTTCGGAAAAGAGATTAATCGAAATCTAAATCGTCAAGCAGATTGAAGAAAGAGTTTAGAACAAAAGGCCGCCAAAAGTCTTCCAAATGAGCTACATAATTAGGAAGTAGATGTTCCCTCTTCGCTTCTTCAAATTTAGCGTCTTAGTATGACTTCATTTACAAAGAAGTGATCTTACAACACGAAGAGATGTCAAAGAAGCTCTCGCGGCTTCCGCTATTTGATACTTTAAGAGGCCTACTGCTTAATGAACTTCCTGCTTACTACGAACTCATCGTTTACAATCCGAAGGATATACGACCCTATCGGTAGATCTCCAATATCCATGGAAAAACGCTCTCCCAATCGTGTCAGAGCAGAAATCAATCTACCTTGACTATCGAATATTTGAAGCTGTGATGCCTTACTGCTTAGATCTCCTAGTTCCACATTCAAAGTCGCATTTGCTGGATTGGGGAATACATTCACACCATTTTCCTTGCTGAGTTCTTCTGCCGTGGCGCTTGGATTTCCTGTTGCTTGGTAGATCCGAACATAGTCCACCACCATATTGGTCCCATCTATTTCATCAGTAACTGGCCCAGACCATTCCACCACTGCACCACTTAACCAGACAGGAGCAAAACCATAAGCATGGGTATTAGGCGTTCTACGAATCTCTTGTCCATCGAAGTACCAAACAAATTCATTTTCATCCCACTTCATGGCATACACATGAAACTCCTCCGCCAAGTTAAAATCTGTCGCAGAATCAAGCGAGGCCATTGGCACCCAATCCTCGCCATCCCAATACTCTATCTTGTAGTCAGAAATCAAAGCCTGCCATTCTGGTCCTCCCCATCCACCAGGTCCACCCCACCCGTTGACAAATTGAATGCAACCTATTGTCTTCTCTTCCGTCCACTCCATTTCAAACCACTTCGGACCATCCGTCTGAGAAACCCAACTTCCCTGAATGACTTGACCATCGATCATATTATCCTTTCCCCTGTCAGGTGTATTATCAAAAAGTCCACTCACAGAGATGGAAGTTCCAGGGGCTCTGGCATGATTCACCAGTCCATCTATATCAGTGTCCGCTGTTTCCGATAAGACTTCTGGATAGCCAGAATCACTGATGTCATAAACCCGGAACTCGCGAATGTGAAAATGTGCAGCGTTATTGGACGAAAAACGAATTTTTTTCGTGGTAATTGGAATCTCCAAGGGAAGGTTGACATCAGGAGTGATACCCACGGCGAATGATATTGCATCCGTGCTGCGATTCGTGAACCCCTCGTCAAACATGTGAATATTGGTATTGATTTCATTCGGGTAGTGCCCTTCATTGATATCCAGCTCGAAGCCACGTCCTGGAGGGACGATGCTCTCAAAACTCCGATTCATTATCCAAAAGGAATTATTTGTCGCTCCCGCAGCAGCGATCTTATATCGACACTCGAAGTACCCATATCGGTATTCTTCATTAGTCCACATGTTTCCTGAGGTCCAGTCTTGGCCGTTGATCGTTTCTTTTCGATAGTGAAGCAGTAAGTTGCCATCTTCGGTGCTTACATTTTCTCGATAACGTCCGCTTAAGATATGTCCACTAGGTCCATTCTGTATCGTCCAATTTGCCTCCAAGTCTTCATTTGGGTAGTCAAAATCATCACTGTACACGAGCTCATAAGTATCCATGAGTTCCTCAGGTAATTGGGCCAGCAGTGGCTGTGAAACGGCAAATAATAAGGCTAAAAGTGCCAGAAATAAGAAGTTTACTTTCATCATATGCGAATTAAGAAGAGCATCATTTTTTCTAATGTAAGGACTTGGCTTCGTAATGTATAGTAGACGATTTCGTAGCCGCGCTATATGAAGGTCAGTTGTACACTTTTAATGATTTGTTCTTACCTGGTGCAAGATCCTTCAAAGCTTATTGAGAATTCGATGCGCCAGATAGGAAAATTCTTTGGAATGGAGCGGTCCTGTTGTTTTGCCTGCCAAAGAACTGTACCTAAGTCCCTCCGCCGATTTTGTTTACAAACGAACTACAATGCATAATTAGAATTTGATCTTCATTTTTTCGATTATTAAGCAGGGGTACTATTTGAAACAAATTGAATTTTCTGTAACTTTAATAGTGTTGGTTTTTTTGACGATTCGCTCAATAAAAGTAACTGCCGACAAGAGAGCGTATGACTTTAAGTGGCGCCGATCCGGTCGACACGATGAATATTCTAAGCGCTATTAGGCAAGTCAAACTTTAGTACGATGATTTTGGAAAGAAACTTAAAGCAGATTTTCGCCGCCATTGCTTGCTTACTTGTTATTTCTCAGTCTTTTGGACAGAGACTAGAAGTAAGCCAAAACGGTCGCTACCTCATTACCCAAGATGGAAGTCCTTTCTTTTGGTTAGCAGACACTGCTTGGGAACTCTTACATCGGTGTGATCGAAGTGAGATTGATGCTTACTTGAAAAAAAGAAAGTCTCAGGGGTTTAATGTAATACAGACAGTTGTTTTAGCTGAATTAGATGGACTAAACTACCCCAACACCTATGGAAATACTCCCTTACATGACAATGACCCCAGCCGCCCAAACGATAGCTATTTTCAACATGTTGACTACGCGATTGCTAAAGCCGATGAATTAGGGATGTATGTGGCCCTGCTACCAACCTGGGGAGATAAACTCAATTTGAAAAGTTGGGGAATTGGTCCTGAGGTATTCAACATTTACAACGCCAGAAAATTTGGAGCATATATCGGGGCCAGGTATTCGGACCGAAGCAATCTAATTTGGATCATTGGTGGTGATAGAAATCCTAGGGAAAATTCGAAGGACGTGGAAGTTTGGAATGCAATGGCCGAAGGAATCGCCTCAGCTGCAGGTGGTTACGAAGGTACATTGATGAGCTTTCATTCCCAACCAAAAGAAGATGGTGGTTCATCTACATGGTTTCATAATGAAAAATGGTTAGACTTCAATATGCACCAGACCGGACATTGCGCCAACCAAGGTACTTACAAACATATTACTCATGACTATCAACTTAGTCCAAAAAAACCTGTACTTGATGGTGAGCCTTTATATGAAGATCATCCCAATTGTTTTAATGCAAAAGAATTAGGCCATAGCGTAGCAGCAGACATTAGGCGCATCATGTATTGGAATGTGTTTGCAGGGGCATTCGGACAAACTTACGGATGTCATGACGTTTGGCAAATGTACAAATTGGATAAGGAGCCCATCAACCAACCCCTTCGCCCATGGCCTGAGGCCTTAGATTTACCAATGGCCAATCAGGCAAAACACCTAAAGAACTTAATGTTGTCTCGTCCAGTATTGAGTCGAATTCCAGATCAAACTATGATCATTGGTGCTCAGTCGGAAGATAATAATTTTGTCATTGCTACTCGAGATAGCCAGGGGACCTACGCAATGATCTTTTTTCCGACAGGGAGGAGCACATTTCTTGATTTATCAAAGTTAAGAGGGTCAAAATTCGACAGTTGGTGGTTTGATCCCCGCACAGGAAACTCCTTCAAAGGTCCATCATTGGATCAATCGTCTAAAGTCAATATAGAACCACCGACTTTCGGTAAGGGTCATGATTGGGTGTTAGTTGTTGACGATCCTTCTCAAAGATATGACAAGCCAGGAAAGCCTACAAAAACAAGTGAATAGCACGATTCGAATAGCTGTGACCATTGACTAAAAGAATCGAAGCATTGAAGTGCATAATCGAAAGCAAGCGAGGTAAGAAATTTGACAACCTTGATCGCCATTATATAAGACCTTACAGAAAGTTTATTGAAAAAAAAAGAAATTCCAAAAGCACCCTTGCCATACCTTTGACACTAGCCCATGCTACATTTGTATTGAACAAAAAAATAATAGCAATGCAAGAAGTAAAAATCGAACCTTTTAAGGTAATTGGAATCGCAGTAAGAACTACGAACGAAAATGGAAAATCAGCGCAAGACATTGGTCAGCTATGGGGTAAATTTATGAGTGAACGAATTGCAGAACAAATCCCTAACAGAATAGATGCAAGTGTATTTTCCATTTACACGAATTATCAAGGTGACCACACGAAGCCGTATGATACAATCTTAGGCTGTAAGGTCAGCACACTAGGAAGCATTCCAGAAGGAATGGTCGGTCAATCTTTCGATGGAGGTAGTTATGGCAAATTTGTATCCAAAGGAGATCTAACGCAAGGCGTTGTCTTTGGCACATGGGCTGAAATTAATCAGCAAAAAATCAACCGCGTTTTTACTGCTGACTTTGAACTCTATGGTGAAAAAGCACAAAATCCGACAGATGCGGAAGTTGAAGTGTACGTGGGAATTAAAAAAGAAAGCAATGACTAGACTAAGTATTGAAACCGACCCAGCGTTTGAAACAAAAATTGCAACTTATCCCGACTTTGTTCGGGGCAAGTTGCAATATCTACGAGAATTGGTTCTAGAGACCGCGAACGAAACGCCAGAAATAGGGCACTTGGAAGAGACCCTAAAATGGGGCGAACCGAGTTTTGTGTGTAAATCAGGAAGTACCCTGCGAATGGATTGGAAGGAAAAAACTCCAAACCAATACCAATTGTACTTTAAGTGCACTAGTCGATTGGTAGAGACATTTCGGATGGTATTTGGTGACTATTTTGAGTACGAAAAAAACAGAGCAATCATTTTTCAACTTGACCAGGAAGTGCCTGCAAAAGCGCTGAAGCAATGCATTAAATCTACCTTGATCTACCACAAGGTAAAAAATGACATAAGATTGGGACTATGAATCTATGAAGACGTTGGAAGCTGCACATCACTTGCTGGAAAATGAGAAAAAACACTTTGCACTTCGGAAGTAGAACTTGTCTGCGGAAGTCTGCTTGATTGGCTGCCGAGCCCTACATTTCCGCCTATTGCGCTTACCATTGAATAGGTCCCAACATCATGAGTAGGATATGGGTGGTGAAGGTTTTACCACTTGTCTGATAAGCAACTGGTAACTCATGTTCAAGAAATATGGTAATTTTAATGTAGGCGAAATATTCCTTAGCAATTGACCTACATCAGAAAAAAACATCAGAAATGAAGGCTATCATTTGTACCCAATATGGACCTCCAGAAGTACTGAAAATCCATGACATCCCCAAGCCACTTCCTAAGACTGACGAAATCCTAATCAAGGTAAAAGCATCTGCAGTTAACAGTGCCGACGTGAGAGTGAGGGGCCTCAAAGTAAGTGGTTTTATGAAGGTCGTAATGAGGCTTGTTCTTGGGATTAATAAACCTAGAAGAGCTGTTCTAGGGACGGTCTTTTCTGGTATCGTTGAGTCTACCGGAGCTAAAGTGAAACGTCTCAAGGTAGGTGACGAAGTCTTTGGTATGACAGGACTCAAATTTGGGGCATATGCAGAATACTGTGTCGTAAACGAAAAAAGCAAGGTCATTGAAAAACCTAAAAATGCAAGCTTTGAAGAAGCTGCTGCCCTACCATTTGGAGGTCAAACAGCCATATATTTTTTCGACAAAGCTAAGATCAGTGAAAAAAAGAATCCTGAAATCTTGATTGTTGGAGCAACTGGTTCTGTTGGTACTGCCGCTATTCAGATTGCTCAACAATACACTGCAAAAATTACTGCAGTGTGCAGCTCT
>CAZMYK010000161.1:0-7823 GCA_964570435.1 uncultured Saprospiraceae bacterium
CTACTGGTCTAGGCTCATCCCACGAATCGTTACCAGTATTTCCCACGCGCAGGACTTCTAAAATATCGGAGTTGATGTAGCCGTCTTTCCAATAATAATACTCTTCTTCCTTCTCCCATGGGAAATTAATGTTTTCAGTAGCTTCTGTTGCTGCGATTTCTGATATCGTGTTTACGTGGTTCTGACTCGTATGGTTCGGATCTTGCTGCACACTACCTCCGATCGTTTCTGCGAACCAATCCCAGGTTCCTTTTTTTCCTCCATTTGCACTTGAATGTCGATAGGTATCTGTCGCCGCATGAATTCCAATTAAGCCACCACCTTTCACATCAATAAACCATTCGAAGGCAGCCCGCTGATCTTCATTAAGTCCCTGATTTCCAGAAGTATTGCTAAAAATGACTAAGTCGTAGTTAGCCAGCTTTTCCATGGTAAACTCACTGCCATCGGAGTCTTGCGTTACTATTGCGTTCAACTTGGACTCCAAGGACTGAAAGAATTGCATAGAAACGTCTCGAGTTTTGTGATCAAATCCTGTTGTTTCATCGTAGTGAAGAATCTTAGTCTGAGAAAACAAGGAATTAGAAATAAAGAGAAATATGATTGCTAGTCGCATTACGTGAGGTTCTTTTCTTAATGATAGAAACAACACCAGAAACGAGGAGGGGCAAAATATTGCCTGATAGTGGAGAAGACAATATTTTTTGCTTGAATATATCTATCGCGACAGAAAATTGGTCTACATTGTGGCAAATCGATCAAGATGAAAAGTACTGTAATTGTTTTGTTTTTCTTATCGTCATTCCTTTCCACAGCGCAATCTGGACGGGTTCTTGACGCCGAGATCATGACATCAAAGATTTTGGAAAGCGAAAGAAAATATGCAGTATACTTACCACCCGACTATGAAACATCGGAAAGGTCCTATCCTGTTTTATACCTCTTGCATGGTGCTGGTGATGATCAGACCGGTTGGGTTCAATTCGGTGAAGTGCTTCGCATCACGGATAAGGCGATCTTAGAAGGCACTGCGACACCGATGATCATAATTATGCCAGATGCCAACACTGGGGTCAGGGGCTACTATAATGACATCAGCGGGGAATGGAGGTATGAAGATTTCTTTTTTGATGAATTAATGCCCTATGTAGAAAAGAAATATCGGATCAAGGGAGAGAAAAGGTATCGTGCCGTTGCTGGCTTATCTATGGGCGGTGGTGGCTCTTTTATCTATGCCCTGCATCGTCCTGACTTATTTTCTTCTGCTTGCCCTCTAAGTGCTTGGGTGGGTTTTCTCACGATTGAAGAGTATAAGGAAAGGGGACTTCCAAGGGATGCTACTTATACTGAGGAAGAGATCAAGGCCTACTTTGAGCGCTACAATGCCTTGTCTCAATTGAACTTACAAGCCGTCGATGCTACTAAGTCGGTACGGTGGTATATAGATTGTGGCGACGATGACTTCTTGTATGAGGGGAACAGTCTGATGCACATCGCAATGAAGTCTAAAGAAATTGCACATGAATACAGGGTCAGAGATGGAGCTCACAATTGGACTTATTGGAGGACCTCACTACCTGAAGTCCTAAGCTTTGTAAGTGATGCTTTTCACCAATATTAGTTAAATCACTAACTGCTAGAGGACAGTGAACTTGCTAAGCAAGTAACTGTGCCTTAATATTGGAAATTCTATCATCTAAGCCTGCTTCTACGTCTCCGAGGTCTTGTCCTTCTGCAAAAGTATCTTGTACACTTATATAGAACTTAATCTTTGGTTCCGTTCCTGAAGGCCTAGCTGCCACCTTGCTGCCGTCTTCTGTGTAGAAGATAAGGACATTCGACTTGGGCAGATCGATCGACGATTCAGACCCATCTTGGATATTGTAAGAAATACTTTTTTGGTAATCTTCGATGAGTACGACTGAAGAGCCGTTGATTTCCTGCATTGGGTTTTCTCTTAGCTTTTTCAGAATACCCTTGATTTCTTCAGCCCCTGAAATTCCTTTTTTTACGAGCGAAATCAAGTGCTCTTTGAAGTAACCATGGGTCCTATATAGTTCTTGGAGTCGGGCATAGAATGAACTTCCTGCAGCCTTGGCTTGGGCTGCAATTTCGCAAGCAAGGAGGGTGCTGGTGACTGCATCCTTGTCCCTCACAAAGTCTCCGACCATGAAACCGTAACTTTCCTCTCCACCACCTATAAAGTCCAATTTTGGATGGTCGTGGATTAATTTCGCGATCCACTTGAATCCAGTCAATACTTCCTTGTATTCCACGCCATAGTTTCCTGCCATGACTCTAAGCATGGGGGTGGAAACAATGGTAGATGCGATAAATTCGGTGCCCTTGAAACCTTCCTTCTTAGCTTGTTTCAAGAGGAAGTCCACCATCACAACCATGGTCTGGTTGCCATTCAAAAGCTCCATTTCACCAGCTGAATTTCTGACTGCTATTCCGAGACGGTCTGAATCAGGATCGGTACCTATTAAGATATCTGCACCGACCTTATTTGCAAGTTCCGTAGCCATAGCTAGGGCCTCCTTTTCTTCTGGATTCGGAGACTTGACAGTCGGGAAGTTACCATCTGGAACCTGTTGTTCCTCGACAATATGGACGTTCTTGTAGCCCGCTTGCTCTAAGGTGTCAGGTATCGCTGTAATTGAAGTGCCATGCAATGACGTGAAGACTATTTTAAGATCATCTTTGGCCTCTTGGCTGCTTCCAAAAGTCCCATTTTGGACACTCGCGGTAATAAAGTCATCATCGACTTCCTTATCTATCATCGTAATCCTTGACTCATCAGCGTCAAACCTTATCTCTTCATAGGTGAGTGCATTGATCGTTTCCACAATTCCTGAGTCATGGGGTGGAACCAACTGCCCTCCATCATTCCAGTATACCTTGTAGCCATTGTATTCCGGAGGATTATGACTAGCAGTAAGAACTATTCCAACGTCACAAGTAAGGTGTTTCACGGCAAAACTAAGTTCAGGAGTCGTCCTCAAGGCTGAGAAAAGGTAGACCTGTATCCCATTTGCTGAGAATACCTCTGCCACTGTTCGAGCTAAGGTGTCACTATTATTTCGACAATCATAGGCAATCACTGCCTTAATCTCATCTTTTGTACTGTGAGCCTTCAAGTATTGCGATAAGCCTTGTGTACTTTTTCCAAGGGTATACTTATTGATCCTATTCGTGCCTACACCCATAATCCCCCTCATGCCACCTGTGCCAAAGGCTAGATTTTTGTAAAAACTCTCCTCTGTTTCTGGTGCGCCTTCATCAAGCATGCGCTTGACCTCAGCTCTTGTTTCCTCATCAAATGCAGACCCCAACCATTCTTGGGCCTTTTCAAGATAACCGCTCATAGTATTCCATTAAGATTATTTAAAAATAGTAATTCCGACGTAAACTCGGAGTTAAGAATTTTTTTTCTTGTATTTTTAGATTGAAATGGATACATACGCTCAGGTCTTATTGGTCGCGATTCCTTTTTTTTTGGGGTTGATCGTTATTGAGGCCTTTTATTCTTGGAAGGTGGGAAAGTTGTCCTATTCAGGGATGGATACCATAGCGAGTCTATCCTCAGGTACGACAAATACCTTGAAATCTATTCTAAAGCTCTCCGTCGTTATAGTGACCTACGCTTGGTTCGTCGATAAGGTAGCCTTGGTAGAAATGGAGACCTCCATATTGACTTGGGTCCTTGGTTTTATATGCATTGATTTTGCAAGTTATTGGAGTCATCGCTTGAATCACCACGTTAATATTTTTTGGAACCAGCATATTGTCCACCACAGCAGTGAGGAGTTTAATTTGGCCTGCGCACTAAGACAACCTATATCTAACATCATTGGATATGGCTTTCTCTTTTTACTTCCTGCGGCCCTCCTCGGCTTGCCGGCCAAGGTAATTGCTGTGATTGCCCCAATTCACTTATTTATGCAGTTTTGGTACCACACAGTCCACATTCCGAAGATGGGTTGGTTGGAGTACATCATCGTTACGCCGTCCCAACATCGAGTTCACCATGCGATTAACGAGGAATACTTGGACAAAAATCTTGGAGCCATATTTTCATGGTGGGATAGACTTTTTGGTACCTTCCAGGAAGAATTAGATCAAGTGCCCTGCGTATATGGTGTCAAGAAACCAGTTTCCACATGGAATCCGATCAAGATTAATTGGATCCATGCTTGGCAGATTACTAAGGATTGCTATCGGACATCTAATTGGAAGGATAAGTTCAAAGTGTGGTTCATGCCCACTGGTTGGCGGCCTTCTGATGTAGCGCTTCGATTTCCCATATCGTATGAGCAAGATCCTTTCAAGCAGGAGAAATACGCTCCCGAAATTACAGGAGCTAAGGAAGCCTGGGCCTGGGTTCAGTATATTGTTACCACACTAATGCTCCTGCACCTCTTGCTTAAGGTTGGAGACATCGGATTTCCAAACTTGTTTGTATATGGAGGTTTCTTATTCCTTTGCGTTTATAGCTACTCATCCATGATGGATAATGAAGGAGAGGCTTTTTTTGTTGAGGCCCTTAGAACCTTAGCAGGTTTCTTGATCCTCTACTTTTTTAATGATTGGTTCTACCTTAACGACTTACTGCCGTTTGGAAATATCTTAGTGGCCTTCTTTTTATTACTATCATTGGTGATGGCTTACTACTTCACCAGTGCCAATACAAGCATAACTAATAACTCCTTACATGAGGCTTAGAATTTTGAATTTTATAATTGTCTTTTTGATCTTAGGTTGTCAAAGTAGGTATCAGAAAGTGATGCTGAATGGTAGTGTGAGTCCATCTATTTTCAACGAGGTGATTCCCATGGACTTTTCAAACGGATTGCCCTTTATCAAGGTTGAAATTCAAGGACAGGAGTATCGCTTCCTGTTTGATACTGGTGCCCCTAATACCATTAGTGCTGAGTTAGCAAAGAAATTGGACTACAAGGTAGTAAAGACTGTAAATATTAATGACTCTCAAGGCAATAGTCGCAAACAAGTATCGGTGAAGCTGGATGAGATAAAGATCGGGGAGGTGACTTTTGAAAATATGGGTGCTGTAATTGTGGATCATAATAAAGTCTTTGCCCTTAAGTGCTTTAACTTCGATGGGATTATTGGATCCAATTTGATCCACAGCGCGGTCTGGGAAATCGACTATGAAAGAGAAAAGATTCGCTTTTCCAACGATCGCAGTGCATTCGACGTCCCCGATGATGCCCTAGTACTGCCGATAAAACCTAAGTGGGCACAAAGAAAACCACTTGTGGAAGTAGATGCAGGGGGAATTAGTTTTAACGAAGTTACCTTTGACACAGGGGCAAGTGGTGCATTTGGCCTTAGTGTGGGGAAGTCTAAGGTCGATCTTGATAGTTTGACTTACTTTGAGATTAAAGGTAGTATATCGACCGGAGTCTATGGAGATGGAGGGGAAAGCCTTATTAGGTATGGATTTGTAGATACGCTTAGGGTAGGCAATGTAGAATTCTACGATCAATTTGTAGGATTTGAAAATAAGGGGTCAGCGACTCTTGGCAATAAGTTCTTCGATGGTTATAGGATGATTATAGATCTGACAGCGCGAGAGGTCTTTTTGATTGAGACTAGTGGTTTTGACAACAAAGAATTCAAAAGCTTTGGATTTATCCCAAAATTTAAGGATCAAAAGATGTTTGTCAATGCCTTGATTCAGGGGTCGCCAGCAGATTCATTGGGAATTGAAATTGGGAGTCAAATATTGGAGATTAATGGGGTCGATTACCAAGAGATAAGTGATGCTGATGCATGTTCATTCCGACTTGACAATCCTCTAGAAACTGTAGATGAAATTCAATTGAAGTTTGTGCTAGACTCTATAGAAGTGGAAGGTAGTCTGAGGAGACAAAATTTTGCAAGAAAGAAGATCAAATTATGAAGAAGGTTAACTTAAATGAAAAATTGTCACTGTTCAACGATCACTGGAATCCGAGAATTCTAGCTGAGTTAAATGGTCAATGTGTTAAGGTGGCTAAGTTACTTGGAGAATTTCCATGGCACATGCACGAAAACGAAGATGAACTTTTCTACGTCATTTCTGGTGAACTCAGATTGGAGTTCAGGAACAAGGTCGTGAATCTCCAATCAGGTGAATTTGTAGTTGTACCTAGGGGTGTTGAACATAGGCCTGTTGCTATTAAAGAGGTCGCAGTTATGCTATTTGAACCTGCCAGTACTATAAATACAGGAGGACTAGAAAGTCATGAGTTAAAAAGGTCGGAACTAGAAAGAATCTAGCCACCCAACCTGTCCTTGTACTTTGCAATATATTGTTGATCAAGTTCAGGGCTATCCTTATAGTAGGTGCGCATTTCCTTTAGTTTTTCTTTCAAGTCAATGATAATTTCGGAATAGGCAGGATCGTCGTAAACATTGGTCATTTCTTGTGGGTCTTTCTTCCTATCATATAGTTCCCATTCGTCAATGTCGTAGTAAAAATGTGCGAGTTTGTAGTCTTCGTTAACATAGGCATAGTGCCGCTTAACCATGTGTACTGAAGGATACTCATAATAGTGGTAGTACACGGCATCCCTAAAGTCATCATTTTTTCCCTCTAGTAAGGGCACTAAACTTACACCTTGCATTTCATCTGGCGCTTCTAACCCCGCAGCTGCTAGGAGCGTAGGGGCGAAGTCCAGATTCTGCACCATCTGGGTATTCTTAGAACCAGGAGCAGTGACTCCTGGCCACTTAATGAGGAGGGGTGTCTTGAATGATTCATTATAGATGAATCGCTTGTCGAACCAGCCGTGTTCACCCAAGTAGAAGCCTTGGTCCGAGGTATACACGACAATGGTATTATCGTCAAGGCCAGACTCCTCCAAGTAGTCTAGCACCTGACCTACACCATCATCCACAGAGGCAATCGAACCCAAGTAATCCTGCATGTATCTTTGGTAGCGCCACTTCATTTTGTCCTCCTCCGTCATACCGGGGAAGGTTTTTCGAAATTCTTCAACCATCGGACCATAGACTCGATCCCAGTCAGCTCTTTGCTCTTCGGTCATTCGTCCAAGGTTGGATTTGTAGGCTCGCAAGTCCCAATCTGCAGTTGGTGGAATACCGAGCTCTTCCATCACCTGCGGTGGAATCTTGGAATCTCCTGCCCAATTCATGTGGGTCAGCAAGTTCATTTCGGATTCCCTAGCGGCCTTCCCCCTGCCCTTGTAGTCATCAAATAAGGTAGGTGGCTCGGGAAATGACTTATTGATGAAGTCTGCATAGTGCCTTTTGGCTGGCAGCCACTCTCTGTGAGGGGCCTTATGCAAGTACATCAAAAAGAAGGGTTTATCCTCCTTCCTTTCTTCTTTCAACCAATCCAAGGTCATATCGGTAATGATATCCGTCACGTAACCCTCTATATTTACACGACCAGAATCCTTGGTGATAAAGTCGGGGTTGTAGTAGTGTCCTTGTCCTGGAAGTATCTTAAACTGATCGAAGCCCTTGGGATTATTTCCAAAGTGAAGTTTTCCAAACATGGCGGTTTGGTAGCCACTGTCTTGTAGGATCTGAGGAAAGGTCACCTGTGTCGTATCAAAGGGGAAGATATTGTCTATTTTTCCATTGAGGTGGCTGTGCTTCCCTGATAGAATTACTGCTCGCGACGGGGCACATATTGAATTTGTCACGCAGGCATTTGTGAAGAGCATTCCCTCCTTGGCTATTCGGTCTATATTTGGGGTCTGCAAGAGCCTTTCATCATAGGCACTAATCGCTTGGTAGGCATGATCATCTGACATGATGAAGACGATGTTCGGTCTTTCTTGCACTTT
>CAZMYK010000162.1:0-7793 GCA_964570435.1 uncultured Saprospiraceae bacterium
CTCTTGGGAAGGCAGTTATGTAAATGGGCTCAGCCTTGCCCCACCATACATCAGAAAAAAGCCTGCATTCCATAATGATATTTGAAATCAGCACATTTGAGACACTACCTTCGTCTCGATTTTGGATACCTATGCCTCTGTTGCTGTCCTTGATAACACAGTTGCTGATGACTACATTTTCGATCGCATCCATGTTCTCCGATCCAAATTTTATGGCGCATGAGGTCGAAACTAAGGTACAGCCAGTGACAGTGATGTTCTTGCAGGCTCCATATTCAGCGTATTCTCTTCTGTTTTTGAAGCAGATGCAATCATCACCTGATTCTATGTGACAATCGCTTATGTTCACATTTTTGCAATGATCCAGGTCAATTCCATCTCCATTTCTAATTTTTAAGTGATTGTAGATGTGGACGTTATTGACAAGGACGTCAATACAACCAACAAAATGCAAACCCCAATAGGCAGCATCTTTAAAGGTGATGTTATTGATACGAATATTTCTAGCACCGACTAGCGTCATTAAGTGAGGCCTGGGATCAACGACATCGAATGGCTTCAACTCGAAAGCTTCCTGCATCTCTTTTCCCATGAATGCAGGTCCATTACCATCTATTGTTCCCCCACCAGTTATTGCGACGTTTTGGATGTCTTCTCCGCCAATCCAGATCGTCCCCTCACCCTTATTCTCACGAAAGGCACTCTTTATATAAACACCTTCATCTGGGTTTGCTCTCAAGGTCGTGCCAGGCTGTATTGCCAGTGTAATATTTGATTTGAGATCAAAGGGTCCACTAAGGTAGGTGAGGCCTGAATTGATGATCACTATTCCACCACCATTCTCTGCGCATATATCAATTGCTTTTTGAATGGATTGAGAATCATCACTCACCCCATCACCAATTGCACCAAAATTTAGTATATTGTATTTTTGCATATTATGTACTACATTACTACATAATGCAATATATTATTTTAATCATGTAAATACACTTTTTAGAGAATAATTAAAAAGTAATTTTCAAATTTTTAGCATATTATTAGGCATTTTGCTAGTCTAGGGACGAGCGAACTTTATTAATTCCTCCAGGTTCTTATTTTTATAGCGAACTTGCGAGGGTGAATTGACCTTGAATATTCTACGACCTGGACGATTACAAAACAAAATAGATTTATGGCTTCGAACGATTTTAAGAAAACGATTAAACCTATTAAGAGCGCTTCCTTGGCAGACCAAGTGGAGAGGAGCTTGATGGAATACTTGAAGGCTAATCAATTTACGATTGGAGATAACCTTCCGAAGGAAATTGAATTAGCGGAGGAGTTAGGTGTTAGTAGGAACATAGTTAGAGAGGCCCTGAGTAGACTAAAAATGCTGGGTATGGTCGAGTCTAAAAAGCGCAAAGGTTTGACTATAACTGAACCAGATATCTTGAGTAGTATGACTAGGCTTATGGATCCGGCCCTGCTGAGTGATAAAACGATGCAAGATGTTTTCGAATTAAGATTAGTGCTTGAAGTTGGAATGTCCGACCTACTTTTTTTACGAAAGACACCCAAAGATCTCAGAATATTGAAAGATATTGCTGAGAGGGAAGCCAAGGATCCAAAGTGCGCTCATTCCCAACAAGTGAGATCAAAGTATGAGATTGAATTTCACGGTAAGCTGTATTCGATGACAGGGAATTCCACCTTGTCGAGATTTCAGGAAATGCTTCTACCCGTATTTAATTACATGCGGGTAGAGGAATCAAAGTTGGATGAGAAGCCACCAAAAAGTGGGATTGACCATTTTGATTTGATCGAAACATTGGACAATGGAAATGCGGAGCAATTTAGAAACCAAATGAGAGAGCATGTTAGCCCTCATTATTTAAGGTTGTGATGGTGGAATACCCAGCTGATTAGTTCTAAATAGGTCGTCATCGAACAGTTTTGCAAAGGTCTTGGCTCTAGATCCCTTTACTTGGGAGTTTCCCGCATTTTAAAAAGTACTAGTCCACCTGAACTTAAGTCTTCATGACGTAGGTATAGGTTTTGGATTTCTGTTCCATTGAAGAGCACCTTATCTATGTAGACACCCTCGCCATCTCGCCGAAATTCAAGCGATCTTCCTGTTTGAAGACGAATAGTAGCACTTTCAAATAAGGGGCTACCGAAGTCGTATTTTGGATTGCTTTCAGTCCCACCGTTCATTTGGAAAATCCCTAGCTTAAGCAGTACAGCGAGTGATCCCATAAGTCCCTGATCTTCATCACCACTGTAGCCCGTTTCAGGAGAAAGGCCACCAAAGGTTTTTCTTGCCACCTCGCTGGACCAATATTGTGTAAGGTCTGGTCTGTCGAGATGATTGAAGATGAAGGCTGTTTGTATAGAAGGTTGGTTTCCATAGTTGATTGAGATTCTCGCTCGAGTAGGATCTTCACCTCGTTCATGAGAATTACCTGGTGTGAAATTCATAGCAGCGGCTTTTTCGAACTGGGCATTTAGTTTGTTTGCAGCAATTACTTTACCACCCATGATTTCTGATAGGCCCGATATATCATGACCAACGAACCAAGTGGATTGGACTCCATTGGATTCATTAAATCCATTTTCATATTGATAAGGATCAAAGGGTTCCTTCCATTCACCTTCAATATTTTTGGGTCGCATCCATCCGGAACTTGCATCGAACACATTCTTGTAATTGAAAGACCTCTTGTAGAAATACTCGTAGTCATTATTCTTGCCAAGATCTTTGGCTAGTTGAGCAAGCGTCCAGTCTTGATATGCATATTCCAAGGTCAAACTTGCACCATCTTGGTGGTAGCCAAACGTCCCCTCCGGAATCGGATAGGGGACGTAGCCACTTTTCATGTAGTGCTCAATTCCTCCTCCTAAATTCGTTCGATGTTCATAGCCTGCTCTCGACATGATACCTTCCGGCATATGATTCTTTTTCAATCCTTCATATAGGGCCTCTACATTGTAGTTTCTGATTCCTTTTTGGTAGGCACTTACAAGAAAAGGAGTGGCGGAAGAGCCAGTCATAACATAGGTGTAATTTCCACCTGAAGGTCCTCTTGGGATTGTGCCTCCGTCGCGATGATAGATCAATAATGAATTCACAAATTCACTATAGATATCGGGAAATACCAATCCCCAAAGCGTGTTAAGTGTCCATTGTGCTCCCCAAAACGAATCTGAATTGTAGTGCCTGAATAAGGGCCTTCCGTTTTTGTCGATTGGAAGCTGACCTACCTTAAATCTGCTTCCCGTATTATCGGGATAGCTCCCATCAACATCACTAATAATTCTACGGCCTTGTAAAGCATGCCATAGATCTGTATAGAACCTCCTTACCTGTTTTTGATTAGGATCCGTGATCTCTATTCGCCCTAACATTTCATTCCATTCTTCCTTTGATTCAGCTACTATTTCTTCGAAATCCCAATGGTCTAGCTCTGTAGACATATTCAAAGCCGCATTCTCTGCAGAAGTATAGGATATGGCGACCTTCATTTTTAAATCTTCAATACTCTTATCGAAGATTACGATCTTATTTTCTGAATCCCCGCCCTTAATTTCTTGAATAGCTTGGTCAAATTTTACTTGAAAGTGCACAAGCAAGCCCTTTGGCCTTCTCTTTGTTGGTGAATTGGTCATTTGACCTTCGAGCGTATAATTGTCCACTTTTCTAAGCTGTCCATTTGAAATTTTCGACGGGCCGAGGGTTCCCCCAAGTTTGAATACAACTCCTTTTTCCTTATCCCTTGGAAATGAGTAGCGGTGAAAACCAACCCTAGTGGTGCTTGTAAGTTCTGCTTGAATTTGATATCGATCTAAGAAAATCTTGTGATAGCCTACTTCTACTGTTTCTTCTTGATGCGAAAACGGTGAAAAGTAGTCGTCTAGCACGTTTACTTCGACCTCCGTAACCGGGAGCACCGAAATGCCTGAAATTTGCCAAGCGTGGATATGACTGAAGCCCTTGATCGTATCAGTGTTGTACTTGTAGCCGCTTCCCCAGGCTCCTTCATTTTGAGTATCTGGGCTCAGATTCACCATTCCAAATGGTCTGCTTGCAGAAGCAAAGAAGAACCAGCGGGAGTTTGCTGCGTCTAACAAGGGATAAACTTGGTCAACGGGTATGAGTTCTGATGAACTGGCCTGCCTGCTAGAAATTTGCTCCTGGCAACCTAGAAGACCTGCTATTATCAATATGCTGAGCGCTATTTTAGTCATTTCAAAACGATTAGGACTTGCCAAGCTGCCATTTGTTATCGATTGCTAATTCCACCTCCTTCAGCATTTCCTGGATCGGAAATCCATTGTTTGGGCGCCTCTTCTTAAGATCATACCAGCCATTCCACTTGGGATCTTTCGCAGGTATCGCAGTCCTTCGATGGATGACAGCCAATTGATCTTGAGCCTGCCTGAGTAGGCTCTTAGCTTCTAGCTTTAGGTCTTCACCTGGACTTTCTTCAAATTGTCGTTTTACTTCAAACACCTTATGTAAGACGACCTCTAGAGCAAGTAGGTCGGTATACGACTCAAGAGGGTAGTGGATCTGATCGTAGTAGTAGGCTGATTCTTCATTGGTTTTAGGCAAGATCTTTCTACTCTTTTGAATTAAGGATTGGAATAAGTCATATCTTTTGGCAGCATCGCTTCTATCATCTGTAACTCTTTCGGCACTGAAAGCTTGCGCATTTTTACCTGGATTCTGAATAGGTAGTTCCGCAAGATAGGCAATGACCTCTTTTATTTCCCAAAGGTTTTGTACATATCCAGCTTTTCCGAATGAGGCCTTATCCCAGTCTTTCATGAGCTCAATGACTTCATCGTGAAGATCTTCATGGAAGTATCGTGACGCCCAAGACTCTAGAAATTTCTGACCACTGTAGTCTTCAGGGTCCTTGCATGCCTCACTGAAAGCTTCTATGTTGAGAATAAAGGGCCTAAATTGTTGGCCATTGACCATACAGTAAGAGCTTGCGTCATATTTGTCGAACATCAAGTGCATGATGGTATCGATCTGATCGGGATAAGGGTGGTTGATCGTATGATTTTTCCAAAATCCAGCATGCATGTAGGTCCCAAAGAGGTAATTTTGAGTGCTACTAGGGTAGGCCTTAAAGTCAGAATAGCCATCATCTGACCAAGCAATGATCCAGTCCGATGGAGGAGCGAAGCCATCATTGTACATGTCCATTCCATCTGCATAGCAGATGACTACCTTGGTAGCCTTGTCATTGTGGGCTTCAACAACGGAATCAAGGACGTGATAAACCTCATTAAAGACCTCAATTTTGGCTTCACCGCAAGTGCTGGCATATTCCCAGTCCCAGACTTGGTTTCGGGGTCTCAAAGCATAGATGTCTGCTTTTCCTATCGGAGTCTCCTCCAAGTAGTATTTCCAAATAGCGATCCACTTTTCTTTATGATCCTTCCAGCAATCGGCATATTGGCTTTCTAACGATTTAAACTGATATCCAAGCGAAAGGTCGATTTGCACAGCCATTCCCTTGTCCTGCGCATAATTGATCATCTTTTCGATCTTGTCTAAGTCAACTGCATATTCGGGCACCAATTTTTGGTACTCTTCTCTTAGATAGAATTCTGCCCTACCGAGTAGGTCGAACATCTGAATACCATTGTACCTCATCCGAACGAGCGCGTCGATCATCTCAGTATAAGATTCCCAGTCATATTCCAAAAGCGGTTCCTTTAAATTAATGAGTTCATCTACATCATTTTCAAAGTAGACAAGCAAGGGCACCTTAGGAGGCTCAATTACCTTGTTGTTAAATGCAAAAAGGTCTTCAGTCGCAATAAGGGTTGTATGATGTCCCGTCCAATATTGCAAAGGATCTAGCCCTAGAATTTCCTCTGAATAGTCATAGACGGCATATTGCATTCCTTGCACATCACTACCACCGAGGATTATGGTGTTAGCATCGATTCTCTGCCATATGCCTCCTCTTGCACCTGGCACTTGACTTGAAAGTTTAATATTGGAATCTTTCAGCATCTTATGCATGAGCATATTCGATGTAGCCGTGCCTATTACATATCGGATTGCTTTGCTATTAGCTGTTGACTCATCAACTATTTGGACAGTCTGGCCCATGACTTTTTGGAGGTCTTCTTGTAGATCTTTGGCAGTTATAGACTCAGTTATGGAAGGGTTCAGTGAAGTGACAATCTGAATCGGCTTTTCGTTGTTCAACACATAGAAAGAGGTGACCAGAATTACCAAAGCCACAACATTCACATGAAATTGAATTTTTGATTTCCAGTACCTCATAACATATAATTACTAATCAAATCTTAAAAAAAGGCCCAAGCTTGACTTGAGCCCATAACACCCTCTATTAATGTCTGAATATGATTTTGTTTTGTCCCTTAGCAGGCATTAAATTTTTGTTCCCGTGATTTAGAATGCTCCTTCCTTTTTTTCATGTTTGCAAGTTATTTCAGATTTATCTAGATCTTAATCTATTTAATTATCAATGAGGCCAATACGTTATTTATCGCTTATTCCATTGACAATTATTTAAAAAATCCGCCTTAGAAGTTTCCCTATTTTAATTGACGCAAAGAACAGAAACTCAAAGGCGGATTATGCTAGAATTACTTCCTTGCCACCATCATTTTGTGAGAGGTGACATATCTCTGTCCATTGCCTGCCGTTGCATAGATCTTATAGATATAGACTCCATCATTTAGATTCGATCCATCGAAATTGTATTCATAGGTGCCTGCAGAAAGTGTTTTTCTTGTCGATTCAAAGACGCTCTGGCCAAGTAGGTCATAAACACTGATCGTAACATTTGCATCTTGCTTCAGTCCAAATTCGATCGTAGTCATTTGATCAAATGGATTAGGATAGTTTCCAGATGTAAATAGTCGACTTGGGTCACCCTCTTCGCTCACAGAACTTGTTCCTACCGTTATCATTGGAGTATTATCCATGGTCAGTGGGTCGTAGACTCCTATCGCGCTTGCAATTGAATCTCTTATAGCTCCTATAAGGGAGTCCTTATTAGCCAGATATTCTGCTTTTTTATCAGCGAACCAATTCAAATCTCCAAGAGGTAATCCATCGGTACCTGCTGTTTGTAGGTAGGAATTGGAATAACTCAAGTCAAAGGCTGGCGGCCAACTAAGTGCAGGACTTCCATCCTCATTGTAAGAAACTGGTGATTCGATGCGCCAGTCTACCCATTCACCGGTAGGATCCGTGTAGTGGCCATTAATGTAGTCCCTAAGGGCTTCAGTATTTCCGGGAGGCGTGGTGAATCCAGGTTCTATTTCGGCATAGTTTGTACCTATCGTATAGTTGTCATCTATGAGTATAAAAGAATCAACATCTGCATGCTCCCACAGGAGACTTGCGGCAATTGAGTCACCTCCTTTTGCATCAAACCAGTCCAAAAGTTCTTGTTGACGGAAGAACAAGTTTTGTCCCAAATACAATGAAATACTATCTAGACGTTCTTTTGAATCTGCGAAATAATTCCACGTTGTAAAATGGGAGCCATAGGTATTGTCAGGAGAGGAATGATTTTCAGTTTGATAGCCCAGGGAGTGGTAGTTGTAAAATATGTTATTTGCGGTTATAAACTCGTTTGCGCGTTGTTCCTCGCCAGCCACTGCTTGATTTACATAGGTGTTATGTATCTGATGTACATTAGCATTGTGGAAGGGACCACTGTTAGCAAGTAGTCGACCGGAGTTGACTACTGTATTGTTCTCAAAAAGAACATTGTCGCAAGCTACATCCATGCGGACTGGGAAGCCACCCC
>CAZMYK010000163.1:0-7777 GCA_964570435.1 uncultured Saprospiraceae bacterium
CCACGAAAGCGGCTACGGCTGTAAGGACAACGCATGGCTTGTTAGTTCAGCATTCTCCGGAAAGCGAATGTTAATCACCAGTACTGGTTTCTAAAGCCTTACTTGAAGTAAGCAAAAGTTTCGAATTGCAAATTCGCAACAGCGACTGGTTCTCTACAGAAACATATTAACAAAGGAAGGCATCAGAAAACAATCTTATGATTATGTTCCATCCCTTCATTCACGTGCCTTCTTGCATAAAGTTTGTCGCCTACCATCACTTAAGTAAGGTAGTAGGGAGATTTCGTGGCTAGCCTTACAATATTAATCGCAAATGTCTTATTCTTATTTATACCATCCCACCGATACTCCTCAAATCCATTCCGCAATGGCACTCCTGCGCACCTCGTCTTAGTATGATGCACTTAAGCATCTATTATATCACTATTAAAAATTTTTATCATGAAAAATTTATTCTTTGCCTTCATGGCTCTAGTTACCATCCTCTCCTGTGAAAAACTTGAAGAGCTACCCTCTGAAAAGCAGCAGATTTTTGTAGAAAATTCTGAGGAAATCAAAGATGGAGTGCTGTACATTGATGGGACCGCACAGATCGATAGGATTCAAGAGATTCAAATTATGGGTGTTTCAGTCATTGAAGGACGCTTTAGGTTTGAAAATGCCACTGCCTTATTCGACGCCATCGAAGTGCTTTCTTCCACGAATGATGAGTCAAGGATCAACTTCTATCAGAAACAGGGAGTGAAGACACTCCTAAACACACTAGATGCTTTTGACCAACTCTACGACAGCAACGAGACCGTAGAACTGAAATCTGTAGTTGAGAAACACTACTTCGCCGTGGCTGATAACGAGGCCAGTATCCAAGCTGTTTCTTATTCGATCGCCCAAGTTCTTAATGAACTAGGAATGGTCCAAGTAGGAGACTATGTAGGAGCCTTTAGAGGGGATGAGCTGATTTGGACAAAGGAAGAGCATGCGAAGATCTTGGAAAAGGCTATTTTGACCAATAATCTTTCAAAGCATCCTGATTTTGTGAGAATTAGGCACAGCAATTCTACCAGAGATTGGATTAATTTCACGTATTGTCCTAAAGATAATACCTGGATTGGACCACTAATTCAGTACAAAAATCCAAATGCAGTTCGAAGAATAGACGTCCAAGGCCTCTACGAGCGATTTATCATCCCTCGTTCTAATGGTAATTACGATATGAAATATGTCTATACGGTTAAGAGTACTTCACGAAAGCAATCGTGGAATAAGTACAAGACCAACCACTATCATTCTGCTGACATCATTATGAACGAAGTGGTTAATGGTGTTGAATATTATGATGTTAGCTTTTCACAGGTAAGGCAACACAATTCGACCAAAGTTGCCAATACACAAATAATCGTCAACTATGATACAAATGTCCCTTATGGGCATTGGAATAGTCACTTCCTTAGACTATCCTACGTGAATCCAGGCTCTTCTGGCCAACAAGGTACAGCAGCTTCCCATCAAGGAATGGGAGGACTATATGGAAGGCTTAGGTGTGACTAGAATTCAAAAATACTTGGGGCTCTTAGAAAAGAGCCCCTTTTTTCATCACATCCCGCTTGGGACTTAATTCACTATTCTTATTCCAAGAATAAAACTAGCAGGGTAGAGCAATGACTTTTAACGCGCTCCACCACTATATACTCCATATATAGGTCGGATATTTGCGGAATTCAGGACAAGGAATTTAGCTTTCAATCAGATAGGTGAAAATTTTTCCAACTTTTTTTTCATACTTGTGGTTTCTGCTTCTTGATGAAAATCATATGACACCTTAAAATCTCCTAAACCCCCACAAATACAAACATTTCCAGCCGATTCCTTTACCTTCTTCCACACCCTTGAAAACATATTATTCAAGATAAATAGGGGCTGAGCTGCAGAAGATATTGAAAAAATATTTTTCGAAAATATGTGATAAGTCATTTTCAATTTCGTCTTAAATGCAAACAACAACATCATCAAATAATCGAAAGAAAAGATGATTTCTAGTTGTTAGACTCTACATTAAGAAATACTTACAAAAGACAAAAATGAACGTTACTAAACCAACTATTCACGAGGCTACCCTTGCAATTAACTTAGAAGATAACTTAGATATAATATTTAAGAAATACTATAAAATGGTCTGTGCTTCAATCTACAAATTGATACCAGATTATAACCTAGCGGAGGATCTTGCACAAGATGTTTTCTGTGACCTTTGGAGAAAAAGAGAGCAGTTAAAAATCAATACTTCTCTTAAGGCGTATCTTAGAAGAACTGCAGTAAACAAGACACTGAATTACATTAGAAAAAAGAAGGTTATTTCTGGCAGTGACGATACTAATGTGCTACTAAGTATAGAATCTTCACACCATACTCAAACGATGGAGTATGTAGAATTACAAGAATTTATTAACAAGACAATCGATCAATTACCTAAGAAGTGTAGAATCATTTTTATGCTTAGCAGGTTTGAAGAATACAGCTACAAAGAAATTTCCCAAGAATTAGGGATTTCGACTAAGACAGTAGAAAATCAAATTTCAAAGGCTCTGAAGAGACTTAGAAATGCAATGAAAAGTTATGAGCAACACAACGAACTTTCAAGCGCAGCTAGGGCCTTTACTTCAATTGCTTGTTAGGTAAAAGCCGGCAGAAGGACCAGGAGAAATAAAGAAATAAATTGGTTATATAGAACGTGAAAAGTCGACCTTACACTTAAGGGTCGGCTTTTTTATTTGTAGCTCACAGCTAGCTTGCTAGTAAACGGGGCCAGTACCATTAAGCGGGATGCTGATAAAGACATAGCAGCCGGCAGAAGTATTTGTATCGAACTCGATTTCTCCATTAATGAAGACAATCCTTTGCACGACGTTAGCAAGGCCGCTCTTAGTAGGTAGGTTTTCGTAGTCGAAGCCAATTCCATTGTCATACACTGTAATCTTGCAATGCTCATCTTCCTTTACAAACAAGATTTCTAGTCTACTCGCGGAACTGTGCTTCATGGAATTATGGATCAACTCTTGCAAAACGCGATACAACGGAAGACTTACTTCTTCTGAAAAATTCATCTTATCTCCGAAGACTTGAAAGTCGATCTCCATAGTATGAGACCTCCCAAGATTCTTAATGTGGTTGCGAAGACTTGTTTCCAAACCATCTCTTATAATGGTATCTGGCATTGCGTTGCGAGAAATAGTCCTTATCTCATCAATGGCTGTTTTGACCCCATTCACAGCCTTAGTCATTGCAATGTTGTTTTCTAAGTCCTTCATACTTGCGATGTGATCGAGATTAAGTCTAACTGAAGAAAGGACACCCCCAATCCCATCATGTAGGTCCTGACCCATTCTCTTTCTTTCATTTTCTTGACCGCTGATCAATGCAAGTGCTTCTTGGTGTTTGCCTTCCAATTTTAGCCTTTCGAGATTTTCTCGATATAGTTCGTCCTGCTTTAAGTTCAATTTTTGAGTGGCAGCTATTCGTTTGAGAATACTCTTTCTTAAGAACCAAGTCAAAATTAGGAAGCTAAGCAAACTGAGCGTTAGTACAGCAACTAAAATATTTCTAGACCTCAGCTTCTGCGCTCTTACGCTAGCGCGATCACTTACTTCCTTTAATTTCAAGCTGGCTGTTTCTTGATCGATAAGCACGGCCAGACTGTTCATGTGATTAGCTTTTTCTATTTCGAATAGCGAGTCTTTGGTCTCCTGGCATTTCTTCTTAAATAGTAAAGCACTTTCGTACTCTTTTTTCTCTTCGAATATGATAGAACGGAAGCAAAAGGCCTCCGACAAGGCTTCAAGTTGATCTCTATTAATTGCTACTGTAATTGCTTGCTTGTTCCAATCCAGTGCCTTTTTTAGGTTTCCTAGAAAAAGGTGAGACTTAGCAGTCAACAATAGGATTCCGCTCTCAAGCCGCCAATTTGTGTTTTCGATTATTGGAAGGGCCATGGCTGTTGAATGCAGAGCTTCTTGGTAGTCACCAGATAGGAGCTTCCTTCTTGCAAATTGGTAGTGTAGGATGCCAAGCAAGAAACTGTCTTGGGCTAGTTCCATGGCCGCTAGCAATGCTTCCTGTTCCTTCTTGCTGTCGCCGGATTTGAAGTGGACATTTGCTATTGCACTATATCCATGGGCCATAATACCGTCGCTATCGATGCTCTTGTAGTAGTCCATAACGCCATCAAGGATACCCAAAGCTTCTTCATAGAGCTCATTCTTCATGTAGAGATCTGCAATTTCATACCTTATCTTGTTCACCATTTCTAGATCTCCTAGCTGGTCATAGAGTGCTTCACTTTTTCTTAAGTGCTTAATCGAAACAGAATCCGTGGTGAAATAGAATTCTGCCAGGACGCCTTCAGTATAGTGATATTGAGCAAGAAAAAGGCTGTCCTTGCTAGTGCGTGCTTGAGCTCTATAAAATTCTGTGGAGTCAATGAAGGACTGAAAGTTGTCCACATCGAGATATTGTCCCAGCAAGATTGCGGGAAACATAAGGAAGCACAAGACTTTTGACCCCAGGATCGTACGAATCTGCTCCTGCCTCATTTAGAGTTCTATTTTAAGTTCTAAGGTTTTTCTAACAAGGCCAGCAATATTCCTTACATCGAATTTAGCGAGTAGATTCCTCCGGTGGGATTCAATGGTTTTTGGACTAACGAATAGTTCTTTGGCAATTTCCACAGTTGTGAATTGTTCCAAAATTAGCCCCAGAACTTCCCTTTCCCTCTTAGATATTTTAGGACGATCTTGACTTGAATAGAGCTTCTTCCTACTACCTTCTCGATCACTAAAATTGATTTCACTATCAATGAACTTCTCTCCGCGATGGACAGTTTTTATTGCTTTCAATAATTCATTCCGCCCTGAAGATTTGAGCAAGTAGCCGTCAGCATTGCTATTGAAGGCCCTTCTCACATAGCTTACATCATTAAACATCGTAAGCATCAAGACACGAACTTCTTCAAATGTTTCTTTGACATACTTACAAGTAAGGAGGCCATCTTCTTCCTCAAGTTGAATATCATTCAATAGTATATCTACCGCATTGTTCTCTAATAAATGAATACATTCTGCCTTGCTCTTGCTTATGCCTACCAAATCCGTTTCTTCAACTTCTTCAATAATTCTAGAGATGCCATCTACAAACATTTGATGATCATCTAAGATGGCTATTTTTATCATTGGGAGAGGGCTTGACATTTCTTACTAATATACGAAATAAGGGATACATAGCGTCAGTAGGATATTCATATTAGCAGGGACATAATGGAGAAAATGATAAGCTTCCGATCGACCGAAGTAAGTGCCGAAAACCTCTTGCTATCTTTTTTCTAGTTGAGTGACCCTCTTCCTCAATTCTTCGTTTTCGGTCTCAAATCGACTTATAGCCTTATTGGCCTCTATCATATAAAGACTGAGCTCTTCGATTTTTTCCAGCAGCCTCCTTTGCATGTCACCTAGTCGAATGCCATCACGCTCAATCTCGGCCGCTGAGGGAATTCCTGGCAAATGACCCAGTACACTGATTTTTTTCTCCAAGGCCTCAAGACTCACCAGGTCATAGTTCTCTGAGAAGACGTAATCTGGCCAATTTCCGCTAAGTTCTACTTGCACCTCCTCTGCTATTACACTACCATCGACAGCCAATAAAAATCCTGTTGGTAAGTTACCAGCACTACCAACTCCTATGCCCACAGCTCCCTCTTCATCGGCTGCCAAAAGTAGGTCACCTCCATCTCTTTGAATATAGAGCGGCGAAACATTACGAGCATTCCTAGCAAGAATCTCATTGCCATCAATTACGATATTGGTAGCGTCAAATCGGCCTATTGCCAGTTCGCCACTTCCATCTGAATAATTAGCATCAGAGCCACCTGAAACTTGCAGCTTGGGTCTAGCTCCTGAAACGATGTTAGTGCCTACATAAACATTGCCGAAAAAGTAGCCTGCGAAGCTCTCCTCCTTTGACACTGAGGAGAAAATGCCATAGTGAGTACCAGGTAAGAGTGTTGAAATCTGATTGTAGGTGCCAAACTTATTACCATCACCTGTATTGGTAATGGTATTGTAAGTTCCGAATTGATTTCCGTCACCACTTCCACCTAGACGGTTGGCAGTACCATAGTGTAGGCCGTCACCCGCATTAGTGACGTTTTGTTCAGAAGCCACTACAAGACCGTCTCCAGTGCCAGTTATCGTATTGTAGGATCCATGACTTATTTCCATGCCATTCGAAATGATTTCCTGGAAGCTACCATATTTTGTTCCTTCAGATACGCCCAGCAAGCGATTGTAAGTACCATATTTGTTTGCCGGGCCACTATTGTTGATTAGGTTATAGGATCCATACTGCACACCAGTGGCAGCACCGGTTAGCGAATTGGAAGTCCCAAAGTGTTCACCACCTCCAGTATTGGTGATGTCATTTCGAATGCCGTATTGCCTCCCTTCCCCAACACCAAGTAGGGCATTGTAGACGCCGTGGTGCCATCCTCCACCATCATTATCGATTTGTTGGAAACTTCCATACTGAATGCCCACACCATCCCCAGTCAAAACGCTGTGTGAACCGTAGTGAATTCCACTACCACTATTTGAAATAATATGACTTGTTCCATACTGACTGCCGTTCCCTGTACCAATGAGGTTGCTATAGCTTCCGTAATGAGGCCCATCTTGGTTGTTCGAAACCAGTTGATAAGAGGCAAATTGTGGCCCAGCGCCATTGCCAGTTAGAGCATTGTGTGTTCCGTGATGCCGACCCGTTCCAAAGCTGGCATTCTCTACGTAGGAGCCCATTATTTCGTCATCTGAAGAAGCATTCATGATCATACTTAGACCTCGACTGTTTTGCGATAAAATTTGCAATGGGTAGTTCACATTTTCTACACCAATGCCCACGTTCCCGTGGGTGAATATGTCATCCTCAATACTGTCTGGCGGCTTGTTGCTTGCTTCTTCATGGAAGTCATTGTCAAGGCTTGCTCCTGTGGAAATCCTTTCCCATGTGCTACCATTGAAGAAGTAGAAACCTATTCCTTCGCCTCCGACTATTTGCGGATTAGTGTTGTATATGAGGAGACCAGCAGCTGCGATGTTTTGTCCATCCAACATGCCAGTGTTCACATTGTCAAGATCCACCCTCGGAATCAGTATTCCCTTATTCGAAGATTGAATATCTAGCATCGCACTTTCATCTGGTGGATCGCCGCTTTCTGAGACAGATATTGACTGTGCATTAATTTTTACTAAGAGCATCAGAAAGAAAATGCAGTAGGTGATTTTTTTCATATGAATTTGCTTTAGGGTGTGGTCAAATGTGAAAAGACTTCGAAGCTTCAGACTATGAACGCTCTTTCTTATAATCACCTCGATCCCTTTTCGTTCCAAGCTTGATCCACTTGCTTGGCTAGTATAAAAATAGAACCACTCTATTGGCTTCACATCAGGGTAAACCCTGAAAATCAATGAAGTGTCCCAGTCTTTCTGTAGCCTTATTGTTAGTTGCGAAGCCGCCAGCATTCGCAACTTTCCTTTTATTCGAGCAGCCTACTTAATGCCTAGGTTCGGGAAGCAGACTTGGAATCATTAGAAATTTTGCTAGGACTTGAAATCATTGTGAATCATGTCGATCATTTTGATTTGTACATATAATTTTCGGGTGCTTCTTATTGAAATTCATTGGGATGTGCATTTTATTCAGTATTTTCCTTCTGACAATGCAATATGAAATGAAT
>CAZMYK010000164.1:0-7757 GCA_964570435.1 uncultured Saprospiraceae bacterium
TTCCTTAAGAGATGATATCATAAAACACGAAAGCGGTATTGACTTGTATCAATAGAATCATAGTGATAGAAGAAGACGGAGTGACTCAAGTCCTTCCGAGTGATACAGAGTGGTTCTTTGCCGTGAATGACAACACAACGGATTCTGCAGACTTAATGTACTCTTTCAATCCTGACTTCGACATGAGCTTGGATACATTTACCTTTAATTGTGATAGCGTAATCATAAAGTCTCACTTCTTGGACATTTTTGCCAAAGACAAGGGAGGCATGGTTGGGACCTGTCGTGTGTCATATGTGACAACGGATCCAAATGACGTTTGCCCAGATACTTCTGCACCTATTCAAGGGATTGTCACGACTGACGCTTTACTCGAAGTACCAGATGTGAAAATGGACTTGGTAAATGGAGGAACCTATGAAATGACAGATCAGAATGGTTTCTACGCTTTCCCAGAGATGACAGGGGACCAAGTCTATGAGTTGAGGCCAGAAAAGGATACGGATCACATGGCAGGGGTTACTTCCTTGGATCTTGTCCTAATCCAAAGACATATTCTCGGAATAAAAACACTTAGTTCTCCGTATCAAGTGATTGCTGCGGATATCAATAGATCGGGAAATATTACTGGAAAGGACCTACTAGACCTAAGAAAGAATATCCTTGGTATCATGGATGGATTCCCTAATAATACAAGTTGGAGATTTGCGGATTCCGACTATAGTTTTATTGATCCATCAAATCCATTTAACGAAAGTTTCCCTGAGTCCTATATGATTTATGATATCGCTGATGGTGTATACAAGAATTTTATCGGGATGAAGATTGGTGATGTAAATGCTTCCATAGAGATGAATGGTAAGAGTTTGGCCACTGTCAGATCGACGCCTTCTGGCCTTGCTATAGCAGACAGATTGGTAAGTATTGATGAGCTTGCAAATGTTCCAATAACACTAAGTGAGGAGACAGTGGTAGCTGGGGGCCAGATCAGTATTCAGGTGGATAAGAGCATCGATATATTGGACGTTAATTCCTCCTTGGTGAATATCGATCCTTCAATGTATAGAATCTACGAGGATGGAGACTTCAATATCCTTACGCTGGTCCTTCTACCCCAATCTGATGTTGCAGTAGAGGGTGGATCCGTAATGTTAGACCTTGTCCTCCAAGCGAATGAAAGTACCTTGCTTTCAGAAGCTATTGCACTCAACACAAATTTCAAAAATGAGCTCTACACAGGAGACCTTGAAGCTAAAGAACTCAGACTTGAATTCAGGGATCTGGAGAACGACTTGCGATCTGATGACATACTTCTACAGAATACACCCAATCCGTGGAAGGACAAGACCGTGATTGCTTTTGTGCTGGATAGAGAGCAAAAGGCAACAATAAATGTATATTCTGTTACTGGTGCACTATTGGAAACACTCAGTGGAGATTACCCTGCAGGTAGAAATGAGGTGGAATTGAAGGCTGCGAATCTTGATCACAGTGGAGTCCTTTATTACGAATTAGTGACTGATGATGCAAGAATTTCGAAACGAATGATACTCGTGAAATAGAATTTTGTAAATAGCGATTTAAAAGGTCTGGATATATGATGATTCAGACCTTTTTTCTTTGATAATTGTTTACTTTCGGGCATTATTACAAACAACTAAAATGTTATGAAAAAATTTATTTATTTGACACTGGTGATTTGTGTCTTAGCAGTCACTTCTTCGATTGCACAAATTAGCACACCACCTGCAAGCCCAATGGCGACGATCAATCAGCAATTCGGTATCGGAGAGGTAACAATCGAGTACTCTAGACCTAGTAAGAAAGGGAGAGACATTTTCGGAGTGAATTCATTAGTTCCTTACGATAAGATATGGAGAACGGGAGCTAACAGGGCGACGAAGATCACATTTTCTGATGATGTTATGGTTGAGGGAGCAGAACTTTCAGCAGGTACTTATGCTGTGCTTAGTATACCTGGAAAGATGGAATGGAGTGTCATGTTCTACGAGCATAGTAGCGGAAATTGGGGCAGCTATGTTGAAGCTAAGCCAGCAGCCACTGTAATGGTAAAGCCAGTCAAATTACAAATGTCATTTGAAACTTTCACAGTCATTTTCGGAAACCTAAGCAGCAATAGTGCTACTATGGGAATGATGTGGGACGATACCTATGTTCCTATTTCAATCAGCACTGAGGTTGATGCAAAGGTCATGGCCTCTATTGATAAGACTCTTGCAGGTCCAACCAATGCTGACTATTATGCAGCTGGTGTATACTATCTAGAGACAGGTAAGGATCTTGACAAGGCGCTTGAGTTTGTGCAGAAGCAGACCAAGTCTGGCGAACCAAGATTTTGGCAACTGAGACAGGAGTCTTTGATTCTTGCGAAACTTGGAAGATATAAAGAAGCTCTCAATGTTGCTAAAAAGTCGCTCGAACTTGCCACCACGGCCGGTAATGATGACTATGTTAAGATGAACACTGATTCCATAGCAATGTGGGCCAAGAAATAGACCATCCTAGTCGAAGAAAATTTTGAATTGAAAGTATCGATGACCTAAGTCATCGGTACTTTTTTATTTGATGCTGTCTCTTACTTCAAGAGCCGAAGTAACATCATCTGTCATGATGGCATCTACTCCTTTTGATATAAAGTATCGCAGCTCCTCCTCTTTAGAAGCAAATCCTTGCACCCCTAAGGCCGACATTATTTTGTAGTCAGATTCAAAGCGTGGATCTCGAAATGTATATAGATGGATAGGAATTCCCATCTCGTGCGCAATATCTATGAAGGGTACTTCCTTGTTTTCAAGAATATATTTAGAAGGTACCTTCCACACATGGAGCATTTGCAAATTCCTTTCAAGGATTTGTTTCCTTAGAAATTTCCGTGCCTTTTTAGTCTTTCTAAACTTCCTTATTTCTCCTATGCCATCAAAGGCAAGCTGACACTTAGGAAGTTCTGTGAGTAAGGGGTTTTCTGCAATAACGTCCATCATCTCGTAGTCGAAAGACTGAATCCAGACATTGGGATCTTTTAGTAGACCTTTTTCCTTAAGCAGGATACTTATTGATGCACTTATTTCATTTAGCGTCATGGTATGTTGATAGGCTTCCTTGGTCTTGATTTCTATGTAGATTTTGAGATCCGGTCTATTCTTCTCGCGTCTATTTCTCAAGAGCAGTTCTAAGGCTTCCTCCAGAATTGGCATGGCAAAGGAATCCCCAAGGTCTTCGTGGTTGTATGCCTCACTGCCGGGAGGAGGAAAGACCACCTTTAATTTTCGAAGTTCTTCCTGAGTAAAATCAGTCACGTAGTGCTTCTGACCCTGAAGATTGTACTCTTTGAGTTGCTCTTTTCCTATGAGACGTGTAAGGTCAAAATCATGGCCAATGATCAACTTTCCATCCGCCGTAGGTAGGACGTCTAATTCGAAACCATCTGCACCTAAGTCTAGTGCTTTTTGAAATCCCCAAAGAGTATTTTCTCCCCCATATGCAGGTGCTCCCCTGTGTCCTATCACTGAGCACTTGCCATTTAAGGCTTTCTGACTATGAATATGAAGGAACATGAGCATGAAGATAGCAATATTGAATTTTCTCATTTTGCTAAATTAAGCTTCTAATGTTAACTGAATTTAAAAACTGTTAGATATTGAAAATTAGCAAAATAAGGCATCTTTACAGTCATGGAGGAAAATCGCTACCAGACCTTGCTCAAGGCTATTGAGGAAGAAAGAGAAGAAGAGGAAAAGTACTACCAAAAATTAAGGGCTAATGATTCTCGAATCGAAAAGGTTAGGTCAGGTATCTTGCTGTATCCATTGAGCTTAGAAAGGGCAAACTATACCTTGGGCGAGAGGATTGAATTACTTTTTTACAGAACTAAGAATAAGGAAGTAAACCACAAGTTTAAAGTCGGTGTAGCTTGCGTCTTAGCTAAGGAGGGTGATAGTGAGAATTCTTACAAGGCCAGTGTTGCCTATGCACGAAAGAATGAGGTCAGAATCATTCTTTCTAAGAACAGCCTCCAGATTGCAGATTTTTCCAAGAATGGGATGTATACTTTAGAGTTGAGTTACGACGAGAAGCCTTTTCGCGTGATGCGTGAGGCACTTTATCAAGTGATCAAGACCCAGTCTATTCCCCACCAGGAGTTGAGAGATGGGATTGCGAATCTAGATACTTTTTCTTATCCAAGTACTGAACCATTTGCTATTGAGACTAGCGACTTGAATCAATCTCAGAATGATGCAATTGAAGGTGTAATTTCCTCAGATAGGTTTTCTATTATTCACGGACCGCCAGGTACAGGAAAGACCACCACAATTGTTGAGCTTGTTAGAAACTTGCTGAAGACTGAAAAAAGGGTCTTAGTTTGTGCTCCTTCTAATAATGCAGTGGACTTACTTGCGTTACGGCTTGATCGCGCTGAAGTTGAAGTTTTACGGATAGGAAATGTTACCAGGATCGATGACAATATTAGTCACCTAACCTTAGACGAAAAGTCTCGAAATCATCCTGATTGGAGTCATATCAAAAAAGTGAAAATCGAGGCGGAGGAGGCAAAGCGGATCGCATCAACCTACAAGCGTAAGTTCGGATCCGAGGAGAGAAGTAATCGGAGCATGATGTACCAGGAAGCTAAGGAGCTGCGGAAGTGGGCGAGAGACCTTGAAGATCGTTTGATAGATCAAATTGTGGGTGGAGCTCAAGTCATCGCAGGGACCCTGATCGGAATAGATGCTAAGTATTTGAAAGATCTCACATTTGAAACTGTCATAATCGATGAAGCATCACAAGCACTTGAGCCTGAATGTTGGAATGCGATTCTTAAAGCAAGAAGGGTGGTGCTTGTAGGGGACCACTTACAACTTCCTCCAACAGTAAAGAGTAGGGGGGCTGAGAAATTAGGTCTTAGCGTGACCATACTGGAAAGAATGACTGGGCATATAAAAAGCGCCTTCCTTCTTTCGACGCAGTATAGAATGAATGAGAAAATCTTGGCATTCTCCAATCAGAAGTTTTACGAGGGAGCACTAGAGTCCGCAGATAAGGTGAGATCCTGGACTCTGCCCAATGACCGAGAGCCACTTGTTTTGATAGATACCAGTGGCTGCGGCTTTGATGAAGACTTTAATTACAAGACGAGGAGTATAGCCAATGAGGGTGAATTCTTCATCCTTCGCGAATACCTCCTAAGTCAAAGTGAGAAGCTTGCTGGGGCATCAATTGGTATCATAAGCCCTTATGGTGAACAAGTGAGATTGTTAAGGAGGGAAATTGCGGACGAATCACAAATGAAAGATTGGGATATACAGGTGGATACCATAGATGGGTTTCAAGGTCAAGAGAAGGAAGTAATTTGCATCTCACTTGTCCGCTCTAATTCTGCGAATGAGATCGGTTTCTTGAAAGATGAGCGACGTTTGAATGTGGCAATGACAAGGGCCATGAAAAAGCTAGTTATCATTGGGGATTTTTCAACGCTTTCCACGCACAAGCTATTTGAAGACCTAGTTGAACATGTAGAAAAAGAAGGGAGCTATAAGTCAGCTTGGGAATATATGAAGTACTAGCTATGTCTGCATTTTCAGAGATGCATAATTGATCCCTTGTAGTATTGTTTTTCGAAGTGAGTTTTTCAACAACTAATACATAAATTCGTACATTTCAGGCACGGAATATAAATTATGAAAAAGAAGATTAAAATTGCAGCCTTGGTTGCGCTTGCAGCTCTAGTGATCATACAATTCTTCCCAATAGCAACGACTAATCTTGTTGTTGATGAAGGTAAAGACATTTTTGCCAACCACGAGGCCGATAAGGCCTTAGTCTTGAAGATTAAGGAAGCATGCTATGATTGTCATTCTAATACAACGGAGTACCCTTGGTATACCAGAGTGCAGCCCGTAGGATGGTGGCTGCAAGGACACGTCGACAAGGGGAGAAAAAAGCTCAATTTTTCAGAATTCAGTGATTACTCTGCCAAGAAAGCAAAGCATAAATTTGAAGAATGCGTTGAGTATACAGAAAAAGGATGGATGCCTATTTCCTCATTTAAGATTACCCACCCAGAGGCGAGATTGACGGATCTTGAAAGAGCAACTATGGTAACATGGTTTAAGCAACAGATGGATAAACTTTAAGAAGATCTAGCTGATCGATTGTAGCTGGAAAAACAATCTATTTGAAAATAGAATGGCACTTCCTACTGGTTAAATCTTCTTCCGAATACCTGAGTAGAGAAGATGGCATGAAGTTCATTGTGATAGGCCACAGCCGTTCCCACTAAGACATAATTGGGGTTCATTATGTTCTTCCTGTGCCCAGGAGAGTTCATCCAGCTGACCACCATTTTCTTTGCTTGCTCCTTGTAACTTGGAGTGATTATTTCACGCTTACTACCTTGAGTTCGAATGATAAATCCTTCATAGATGACATTTTCGGCCATGGCTTGCATACCTCCACCGTAGTAATTGATTCGACTTTGCAAGTCCTTTTTGGCAGCGCTACTTTGAACATGTGAAAGATCGCCAAGTCTAATTTGATAGTTGTTCTGATCCGTAGCTGCGTTGCGGAGTGTCTTATCCTTACTTAGCAAAGGAAGTCCATTAGCGCGTTTGACTTTGTTGATTTCTTGATGTATTAGATTCTCAAGTAAGTTCAAGTCGACATCACGATAATTGATATTGTCAGAAGGAGAATTGGTCACTTTTGCGACTGTCTTCACTGGTTTTTCAACCTTCTTCTTAACCTCCTCAACAGGAGCTATTCCAGTCTCCTCAACTTTACCTTCAGGAGCACAGGATGTTAGAAAAACGAAAAGTACAAGGAGGCTAATTAGAAAGGTCGTTTGACCGATATTGACATGGAGAAGTGGGTAGCGATTCAGGTCAAATTTCATGCTTATTATTTCTTTTTTAGTACGGGTAAAGTTAATAAGATCTGAGGAAGCAATGTGCCGTCAGAAGTAGCATCCTTTCTACTACTGAGCATCTGACTACTCCGCGTCATTTTCTCATGGAAGTCTGCGCAGATACATTAAGTCCACCTTTGATGATGGATTCTAAGAAATAAGACCTTTGTGCTTGACAACTTGCGATCGGGTCTAGGTTCTTATGCAAGGTAAAGTAGGTAATTTGGAAAACATACTGATAAAAAAAGAGGCCATCTCAAGTAGATGGCCTCTCCGTATTTTATTAAGACAAGTTTATATTCTATCTAACTATAAACTTTAGCGTCTTTGTTCCGTGATTTGTTGCTATTCTAGCAAGGTAGGTTCCCGCAACGTAGTTACTTACATCGATCGAAAGCGTCTCATTAGAAATGCTATCAAAGTCTCTAAACTTCATGACCTTCCCAGTGATATCAGCTATCGTAATAGTAGCATCACTTACTTGATCCAGTTCAACTTCAAGATTGATCATTTCAGTAGCTGGGTTAGGGAATAACTTGAAAGCCTCTTCAGCTAATGGCTGATCATCTACGGATGAAACCATTTTAAGTTGTAATCTTAGTACAGGAGCAGATTTTGACCCTGTAAAACCGCCAAACCAACCACCTGAATAGAATAGGTCTGTAGTGGTGTTAAGGTCCGTGACAAAAAGATGCAATGGTGAAGTTGATCCCTGAGTTCCCCAGTGAGCAAAGATTCCATAGGTTTCTCCTGGCTCGAAGATTGGAGTAATCGGTTCAGCATCAAAATCCAAGAATTCCTCATTTGAAACTATAATGTCAGACCCTACATCAGC
>CAZMYK010000165.1:0-7745 GCA_964570435.1 uncultured Saprospiraceae bacterium
GCCTATAATGAAAAAGAAGGTCTAGCCCTCAATAGCGAAGAAGTAGCCTACTTAGAATCACTTAGTGAAAAGCTTGGTCGCCATCTGACAGATTCAGAAGTATTTGGATTCTCTCAGGTAAATAGTGAACACTGCCGTCATAAAATCTTCAATGGAGTTTTCATTATTGATGGTAAAGAAATGCCTTCATCATTATTCAAGATGATCAAGAAGACCTCAAAAGAAAATCCGAATGGTATTGTTTCAGCTTACAAGGACAATGTTGCCTTTGTAAAGGGTCCTAGGGTGCATCAATTTGCACCTGCACTACCCAACAAGCCATCTTACTATGAGAAAAAAGCATATGATTCGGTTCTTTCTTTAAAGGCTGAAACACATAACTTTCCTACTACAGTAGAGCCTTTTAATGGTGCCGCTACTGGTTCGGGGGGCGAAATACGAGATCGCTTAGCAGGGGGACAGGGCTCCATACCGTTGGCTGGCACTGCTGTGTACATGACTTCATATTCAAGATTGAATAGTGAACGACCCTGGGAAAAAGCGATGCCCGCAAGACCCTGGCTTTACCAGACACCAATCGATATTCTTATAAAAGCATCAAATGGTGCATCAGACTTTGGGAACAAATTTGGACAGCCGCTAATCGTTGGCTCTGTGTTGACCTTCGAACACGAAGAAGGTATGCGTTTCCAAGGCTACGACAAGGTGATTATGCAGGCAGGTGGCATTGGATATGGCAAGAAATCGCAGGCCTTGAAAGCTAAGCCCTCAGTCGATGATCACATTGTCATTTTAGGAGGTGACAACTATCGTATCGGAATGGGTGGCGCAGCAGTTTCGTCTGCAGACACTGGTGCATTCGATAGTGGCATCGAGCTTAATGCCGTCCAAAGGTCCAATCCTGAAATGCAAAAAAGGGCGGCTAACACAGTTCGCGCCTTGGTGGAAAGTGAGGACAATCCAATAGTTTCTATTCACGATCATGGCGCAGGTGGACATTTGAATTGTCTCTCAGAATTGGTCGAAGAAACAGGAGGGCGCATCACTATTGAAAAACTGCCTATTGGTGATGAAACCTTATCCTTCAAAGAGATTATCGGAAATGAGTCCCAAGAAAGAATGGGATTAGTTATAGCAAAGAAAGACATGCAACTTTTGCAAGAGGTTGCAGAAAGGGAGAGGTCTCCAATCTACCATGTCGGTGACGTCACTGGCGACAACAGATTTACCTTCCATAGCTCTAGTACAAATGAAAAACCGATGGACCTGCAGCTTTCTGACATGTTTGGAAGCTCACCAACAACCATCATGGAAGATTCGAAGGTCGATAGGAGGTATGAGGACATCAGCTACGATATGTCAAAGATTTATGAATATGTCCAGAACGTCTTGAAACTTGAAGCTGTCGCCTGCAAGGATTGGCTAACCAACAAGGTAGATAGATGTGTTGGAGGTTTAGTGGCGAAGCAGCAATGCGTAGGACCACTACAACTCCCACTGAATAATGTTGGAGTCATGGCACTGTCCTACGAAGACAATCAGGGTATTGCGACTTCCATTGGGCATGCTCCCATTCCTACCCTTCTTGATGCTGAGATCGGACCTCAAACCGCCATATTGGAGTCACTTGCCAACCTGGTTTGGGCACCCTTAGAAGAGGGCTTGAAGTCGGTTTCATTGTCTGCCAATTGGATGTGGCCGTGCAGAAACGAGGGAGAAGATGCAAGGCTTTACGAGGCCGTTAAGTCTGTTTCTGAATATGCTATCGACCTAGGCATCAACATCCCAACAGGTAAGGATTCACTTTCAATGGCACAGAAATATCCAGACAAAACAGTGATAGCTCCAGGCACAGTCATCATTTCAGCTGCAGGACACTGTTGCGATATCACGAAGGTCGTAGAACCAATGCTGAAGATTGGTTCAGAAAGAATCTACTATATTCCACTTGCAGGCCTAGATTTCGAACTAGGAGGAAGCTCCTTTGCTCAGACCTTGAATAAGGTCGGGTCCAAGATTCCAAATGTTGTGAGTGGCCAGCAATTAGCCAATATTTTTGATACGGTCCAAGAGGCCATTAAGAATGACATGATCACTGCGGGACATGATGTTTCAGCAGGTGGGCTTATTACTACCCTTCTAGAAATGTGCTTTCCTAGTAATGGCGTTGGAGCTTCAATCGACCTCCGCAGTTTGGGCGCTGAAGACATGGTAAGTGCCCTCCTATCCGAACAGCCAGCGCTCGTGATCCAAGCAGACGCAGGAATCGAGGACCTACTTGAGGCCTGTAAGATTCTGTTCTTCGAGATAGGTCGTTGTATAAAAAGCAATAATATTAGTGTCAATAACTTGAGCTTTGACATTGAAAAGTACAGAGATACTTGGTACGAAACTTCCTACTTATTGGACAAGCAGCAGACCGCTGGCAATTTGCCAGAAGCACGCTACAAAAATTACAAGGATCAAGCTTTACATTTTGACTTCCCTGCTAACTTCGATGGGACTAAGGTCCAAGTGAAGGAAAATGAAGCACGACCGATCGCTGCAATATTAAGGGAAAAGGGAAGTAATTCAGAGCGGGAAATGGCGAATGCCTTACACCATGCAGGTTTCCAAGTAAGGGATGTTCATATGACGGACTTGATTTCTGGACGAGAAACACTAGAAGATGTGCACTTTCTCGGAGCAGTAGGCGGCTTCTCAAATAGCGATGTATTGGGCTCTGCCAAAGGCTGGGCCGGCGCCTTTTTATACAATCCAAAGGCTAAAAAGGCCCTAGAAAACTTCTTTGCAAGGGCAGATACCTTGAGTGTAGGTATTTGCAACGGTTGTCAATTGTTCCTTGAACTGGACCTCATCAATCCCACACACGAGCAACTTGCCAAGATGGACTATAACGATTCAGGGAAGCATGAAAGCGCCTTCACTAGTGTCGATATTAAGAAGAACAAGTCAGTCATGTTATCTTCACTAGAAGGAGCACGCCTAGGAGTTTGGATATCGCATGGAGAGGGCAAATTTAATATGCCTATGAAGAAAGATGACTATGAAATCGTAGCGACCTATGGTTATGACTCGTATCCTGCGAATCCCAATGGTAGTGACTACAATACAGCTATGATTTGTAGCCCTGATGGAAGGCACTTGGCAACCATGCCACACATAGAGCGTAGCTTCTATCCCTGGAATTGGGCCTACTATCCGAACGCTAGAAAAGATGAAGTAAGCCCATGGGCAATGGCATTTGAAAATGCTTGTACTTGGGTGAAGAACGCGAGAACTTAGGACCATTCAATAAAGTAGTTCTTACCTTGTCTGAGACTACATGTGCAAATTGTACCTGAAAGTAGAAGTCAATTAGAATATGGAAACTCTTTAATGCCAAAGTATTCTCGTGTGCTAACCGCGTAGAATGACTACTTTCAGTCTAATTCTTAAAACTAATCCCAAATTACAACGTTCCATACAGGGAAACTTTTGTATTATTATTGAATGGGGGAACTTTGTAAAGCCGATTAGGGTCAAACTATCTGCGGAGGCTAATAAATATTTCGAAAATTTGTCACCAAAGATCAAGTCAAAATTCCTGGTTTCTTTCGACAAACTTGAAGCTGGCTTTAAAGGCAAATGGTTTGAACATCTTGAGGATGAAATATGGGAATTTAGACAAAGAGATCAAAGCAAATTTTATAGAATTTTTGCATTTTGGGATAAAACTCAAACATCAGAGACTCTAGTAATTGCAACGCATGGACTCGATAAGAAATCTAACAAGACTCCGCGGTCAGAAATCAATAAAGCCAAACGAATTCGACAAAATTATTTTCGTGAAATAGATAAGAATATATGAAGCTGACAACAGTAAATGAATTGAAAGACAAGCATCTTGGCAAGGTTGGGACTCCCACGAGGGATAACTATGAACAAGAATTGAAAATCGAATTTCTTGCTGAAGAAATTAAAGCTTTGAGAATTGCCAATCAATTAACACAGGTTGAACTTGGAAAACTAGTTGGTGTCCAAAGAGCTCAAATTTCCAAAATTGAAAATGGTAAAACCAATATTACCATTGGCACCTTGCTAAAAGTGCTTAACGCTTTAAAAGCTAGAATAAATTTCTCAATAGAACGAGAATTACAAACAAAGACAATCCACCTCTAGATCAGGCAGTAAGAGATTCTCGATTTCAAAAATCCCTCTCTAAGACATCGGCTAGTGGCACAAGGGACCAATACACTTAGGAAGCTCCACGCCTAATTCTAATTAATTGGTCATATTGTTATCTACAAGTTTCAACTTTCACTTATAAATTCTAAATTACAATCGAATTCGAAAACCCGAAAGAAATGGATGACTTAGACCAACAGCTCTTAGCGAAATTTATAATTGAAGCACTAGCGGAAGACGTCGGAGATGGTGACCACACATCACTAGCCTGCATTCCATCGGGAAATCGAAATACGGCTGAATTGATCGTGAAGGATGTTGGGGTACTAGCTGGAGTAGAAATAGCCAAGCGAATCTTCGAACATGTAGATCCTGAAAGCACTGTCAATGTATTTATCGAAGATGGTACCGACGTCGATGTTAAAGACGTTGCCTTTGAAGTTGAGTGCAATTCAAGAGCCTTGCTCAAGGCAGAAAGGTTGGTACTCAACACCATGCAAAGAATGAGTGGGATCGCTACTTTGAGTAGCAGGTTTGCGGTAGAAGTAGAAGACATGCCTGTCAAAATACTTGACACCAGAAAGACTACTCCCTTGCTGCGATTTCTGGAAAAATATGCTGTGCGAATCGGTGGTTGTCATAATTACAGGGATGGTCTTTATGACTGGATCATGATTAAGGACAATCATAATGACGCCTGCGGTGGTCTTTCAGCAGCAATTGAACATACGAACACCTACCTAAAAGAAAATGACCTGGACCTCGGAATAACAGTGGAGGTTCGGAATCTTGTGGAATTATACGAGGTTATGGAGGTTGGTAAGGTGACTAGAATCATGTTGGATAATTTTGAACTGCCCCTATTAGAAGAGGCGGTGAAGATAATTGATGGAAAGTTCCAGATCGAGGCCTCAGGTGGTGTGACCTTGCAAACTGTTCGTAAGATCGCAGAAACAGGTGTTCATTACATTTCTTCAGGGGCACTAACACATTCAGCAGGTAGCCTAGACCTGTCTCTTAAGATTAAGAAATAGAATTACTTGATTGACGAAGTAGAGTTGTTGGTAAATGATCTTTTTTCAGCTTGACTAAGCTTGTCATATTACTAGAATAAGACCAGCTTGGTTTTGGAATCGTTCCTGGGATTAACTAGGATAGGTTAAAAACAAAAAAACAAATAGAGCCACAAGGAAGACCATTGCGATCCAAAATCTCAGATCCTTGTAAAATAGATTTTTATCCTTTTGTAGCATTGTACACTTTCTAATTGTTTTCAATATTCAACTTGGTAGATAACACTGAAAAGACAAAAACGATGCCATCAGAATTAATCATAATATGTCATCGAGGCCATAATTTTGCCGCGACTTTGACATATCTCACACATGTGCAAGAGGCATCTATATTAACACAAGAAAAAGAGTGGGTTTTATATTAATTTATTTTCTCACTTGAGAATAAAAAATATTTGAATCTATACAATTCTAGGTACTAGCTGCGAGCAAGGATTTATTAATATCTCTTATCAAACCTGGTCCAGCATAGACCAAGCCCGAGTAGACTTGAATAAGGCTTGCACCAGCTTCTAGTTTTTTGATGGCCTCATCTGGCGAGTCAATCCCACCTACTCCGATAATAGGTAGGTCGCCTGATGTATTCTTATGGATATATCTGATAATTTCAGTGGATCGATCCTGGACTGGGGCACCGCTGAGTCCACCGTTACCTATCTTGATAATCTGCTCTTCAGGTGTGCTTAGACTCGAACGATCTATGGTTGTATTGCTTGCTATTATTCCATCTAGCTTGACAATACCTGCAATATCAATAATATCATCAAGCTGTTCATCTGTCAGATCAGGAGCAATCTTGAGTAAGATCGGTTTGCGTTTGGGTTTAGCACTGTTGAGTTCCTGCAAGCTAGTAAGGAGGTCGGTTAATGGCTTTTTCTCTTGTAATTCTCTTAAACCGGGTGTATTTGGAGAACTTACATTGACCACAAAGTAGTCCACGTAGTCGAATAAGGCTTCAAAACATTTGACGTAGTCACTGCTAGCTTCCGAATTAGGGGTCAGCTTGTTTTTGCCTATGTTCCCGCCTATGATATAGTCCCTTTGCTTGTCCTTCTTGAGTCGGGAAACCAATGCCTCCACGCCTTCATTATTGAAACCCATTCTGTTGATTAGCGCCTTGTCCTTAGGTAGGCGAAATAGCCGTGGAGTGGGATTCCCAGATTGTCCTAGAGGTGTTACGGTGCCTATCTCGATGAAACCAAAGCCTAGGTGAGACATCGACTTGTAGTACTTTCCGTCCTTATCGAAACCTGCAGCAAGACCTACTGGATTGGGAAATTTTAGACCAAAAACTTCACGTTCTAGCTTCTGATCATCTACCTTGTATAGGGCTCGATATATCGACCTTCCACCAGGCAAGGCAAGAGAGAAGTTCAAGAGTTTGATCGTCAGATGGTGAGCTTTCTCGGGATCAAGTTTGAAAAGTAAGGGCTTTAGGATGGATCTATACACTTGGTCTATTTTAATCGCAAATGTATGAAAGATGTAGACTAGCTTGTCATTTCACTGCCTAATTTTTCCATGTCCCTAATAAGTAGGCGCTTTCTGTTAAATGTTAGTAGGTTCTTAGTCCTTAGCTCATTTAGAACTGTGGTAACAGTCTGCCGTGAGGTCGCTGTCAAGTTTGCGATTTCTTGGTGGGTGATAAACTTCCTTACCACTCGTTCGAAGCCAACTCTTTCACCCTTCTTATTGGCCAGGTCAAGCAAGAATTCGATAATTCTAGTTCTAGAATCCTTAAAAACAAGGGACTCTAATCTTTGCTCCATTTCTAGTACACGAGAACCCATGATCTTCATCATAAATAAGCTCAATGAAGAGTGGTCCTTAAGAAGGGTAGACATTTCATCTGTGGTTAGTGCACAAACTTGTGTTTCTTCCATCGCATAGGCAAAATCTCGTCTCGTATTCTCTCCTACTAGAGCCAGTTCTCCGAAGACCTCACCCTTATTTAAGATGGCCTTTGTAATTTCCTTACCTGTGTCACTATAGTTGCCTATCTTAACTCTGCCCTTGGACATGAAATATATCTTATCTGAACTTTGGTCAGGTAGGTAGATGTAGTCTCCTTTTTTAAAGACTTTTTGATCGTGATCATCAATAGCTGCTCCTAGTTTCTTAGGACAGAAAATTCCTGTGACGTCTATATTTTCTAAATACCAAATTGAATTATCCATGTTAAAAGTTGTATTCGTTCGTGGTCTTCTGTCTAATAACGTCTCCATTTTGCTAATTGTTTGAATAAATGATTCAGGAATTATCACGAAATCATAACATTTTCGTTACACTTTGTGACTACTTTCGTTCAAGACGAATAGTAAGAGGAACACCCCTAAAAAGCAAAAGACCTAGATTGATATAAGTTACATCTTTTTTTATTCGCACTCAAGTCCCAGGTAAAGTCTACTCGTTGTCAGGCTTGAGGTCGAAGCGCTTTACCAGTTGAGCAACCAGTGGATTTACTTCTACGAGTTTCTCATACTTTTCTCTAGGACCGAGAATTTT
>CAZMYK010000166.1:0-7739 GCA_964570435.1 uncultured Saprospiraceae bacterium
ATAACTTTCTCTTCCCTTTTACTATTTATGACTTGTTTGATGTGGTTCCTGTATATGGGTTCCACCATTGCAAAAGGTTCATCCAATAATATGATGGGGTGTGGGAGGTGAATTACGAAAATGAATTCCACATACTTCCTCTGACCTTCTGATAAGTCACCCAATCTTTTCTGGGCCAAGTCTGATATATGAGGGGAACTGTGTGCTAGCCTAGCCGCTTGGTTAGATTCTAAGAAGTCCTCGATCACGTCATGCACCCTCAAGTGACCAGGAAGAAAGGCGGTCTGAGGGAGGTAGGCAATTGTCTTGCTTTTGAAATTGCGCAGTGGATCATAGTCCACTCCATTAACCTCCAACTGTATTTCGTCAGCTCGTAAAGTGCCAAACATTATTTTTAGAATGGTAGACTTTCCACTTCCATTTCGACCAAAAAGCCCAAGAACATCTCCTTGATGGAGGACGAATCGGACATTGGACAAAAGTGCAGGGCCCTTCCTAACATAGTTCTTAATTAGACGAGATAACTCAATCATTTATGAAAAAAGCAGCATAAAAGGCAAGAGTAAGACAAAGATGATCGCATCAAGTATAAAGCAAATGGTGAAAAGAAATGAAAGCGTCATTCCCATATTGTAATATAGATATCGATTTGACTTCTTTAACAAAGTCCACAGAATAACGCTGACCAGGAAACCAAAGGTACATAACATGAAATGACCGTAGACCACAGATTGGAAGAACACCCCTACAAGGATGGAGAACAACACATTGTATATTATGTGATCCGTGTAGAATAAGCGAAAAGTCTTCGAAGTAAAAGTTTTAAGATAATCCACACTAATTTAAACGTGGGATACATATAATGTGTTAATTTTGCAAAGCATAATTTTTCAAAGAAGGGAAATGAAAAAAACACTACCCACCATTATTGGTTTTGCCTTATTCATTATCGGATTCTTGTCCTTGATGTTGATGGGGCTTGGACTAAGATTATCCTATCTTGCCTTCATCGATGATATGGGTCCCCTACCTGGCTTTTTGATCCGCCTATCAATGATCATTTTTGGCCTCATCATCATTTATGTGGCTAGAACTAATACCCGGCGAGCATAAGAAAAGGGCTTGAATAATCATCCAAGCCCTTCAAGTATTAATTAACGTCTCTGTATCTCTAGCTATTAACAGTCTTGATGATCCTGGCTGCAACCTTATATGGATCTGCTGCTGAATTCGGCCTCCTATCTTCAAGGTAACCGCTCCAATCATGCTCTACTGTATACAGTGGAATTCTGATTGACGCTCCCCTATCTGATACACCGTAAGAGAAATCAGTTATCGCTGCTGTTTCGTGAAGACCCGTCAACCTTTGCTCATTGTCATGTCCATAGACTGCAATATGCTCGTCGACAACACTCCTGAACTTTTCACAAATTTCAGTAAACTTCGCTTCAGAATTAGCACTTCTTAACGTAGAATTGGAGAAGTTAGCATGCATTCCCGAACCATTCCAATCACCCTTCACTGGCTTACATTCCCAATTGATACCTAGTCCATATTTTTCCGCAGTTCTTTCGAGAAGGTATCTGGCTACCCAAATCTGATCACCTGCCTCCTCAGCACCCTTGGCAAAAATTTGAAATTCCCATTGACCACACATCACCTCTGCATTAATCCCCTCTACATTAAGTCCTGCATCTAAGCAAATGTCAAGGTGCTCCTCTACTAGCTCTCTAGCAACTGCATTTCCTGTTCCTACTGAACAATAGTAAGGCCCTTGCGGAGCTGGAAATCCTCCCGCTGGGAAACCAACTGGCAAATCCGTTGCAGGATCCCAGATCGTATATTCTTGCTCAAAACCAAACCAGAAATCATCGGTCTTATCCTCTATTGTTGCTCTACCATTAGACTCGTGAGCTGTACCGTCAGCATTAAGTACCTCACACATGACCAGGTAAGAAGTTTTTCTATCAGGATCAGGGCAAATAAATACTGGCTTCAATACACAATCCGAAGAGTTTCCTTCCGCTTGTAAGGTAGATGATCCATCGAAAGACCAGTTAGGGCAATCTGATAATTTCCCGGAGAAGTCAGCTCCCATGACCTTGGTCTTGCTTCTCATTCCTTGCATCGGTGTACTACCATCTAGCCAGATATATTCTAATTTGACTTTTGACATTGTTCTTTTAAATTTTTAGTTTTGAAATACGATACTTGCAAAAATATCATTAGCCTCAAAACATACTAGGAGCATTTAACTTTTATTGTTATCGCCACGAGGAAATAGAGCTATATACATTATTGATTACGAGTACTTTAAAATATTTACTTTTGCTATGCCAAGTAGATAATCATTAAATTATGGCAGGATTTAATATCTTCATCTTATGAAAAGGTGCATCCTTATTTTCCTTTCATTAATCGTCTCTATATATAGCGGGGAAGGTCAGTCGCTAGAAGCCGAAGAGTGGATAGAAAGTATACTTGCGAACCAAGATGAGGATGCGGACCTTGACTTGAATACCATCCTAGAACAAATAAACACCTACCTCGACCGACCCTTTGACCTCAATAAGATTTCTAGATCAGAACTTGAGGAATTATTTTTTCTAAGTGAATTAGAGATAAATGCCATTTTAGATCATCGGAGAGAGCATGGAGACTTCCTCGACATTTTAGAATTACAAAGTGTGGAGGGGCTACCCATCGACAAGGTAAGGCTACTAGCTGGCTTAAGTAAGGTGGGTGGTCTCACTCAGCCGATCCTAAACCAAGGAATTCTAAGAGACCAAAAGCATGAAATATATCTTAAATGGAGAAGGGTCTTGGAAGAACAAAAGGGTTATGCTGCCAGTACTGAGAATCCCTACCTTGGAGATCCCAACAAGTTATATGTTCGATACAAGTACACAGCAGGAAAGAAGGTGCAAATTGGCCTGACCGCTGAAAAAGACTCTGGTGAAGAATTTTTCAAGGGGTCCAATTCCCAAGGTTTTGACTACTATTCTGGTCACCTTCGGATTTCTAAGCCATTGTCCTTTGTCAATAGTGTTGTGCTTGGAGATTACAGTATCAGTTTAGGGCAAGGACTGGTCGCAGCAATGGGTTTCGGAACTGGCAAAAGCACGCAGGTAATGCGGGTGAAGAACAGGACCAAGGCACTGAGGCCCTACACTTCTGTGAATGAATTCAATTTCATGCGTGGTGCAGCAATAGATCTTAGGTTATCTGAAAATATGGACTTAGTCGCCTTTGCTTCCTACCAGGACAGGGATGCTAATTTCTTCCTAGATACAGTCAACAATAACATATTCACGCTCTATACCTCTATTCCTTCTGATGGATTTCACAGGACTGAGAGCGAAATTAGGAAGGAGAAGCAACTGGGCTTCACGGATGCTGGAGCCACACTGAGGTACAAGAAAGAGGCACTTAACATCAATGCTAATTTTTTGTATTCGACCTTTGGAAGTGGTTTGAATACGGAACCTAGGCTCTACCAGCTCTTTAGTGCCTTGCAGCAAACCTATCTTAACGGTAGCATCGACTATAGCTATATCTACAAGAATTTTAACTTCTTTGGTGAAATTGCTGCTGATAAGGAAGGTGATTTCGCTCTGCTAAATGGAGTCATTGTGGGACTTGATAAGAGCTTCGAAATGGCCCTTGTGCATCGTAGTATAGCTCGGGACTACCAGACCGTCTATGCCAATTCATTCACTGAGTCAAGCACTGCAAGGAATGAAGAGGGAATTTACGCATCAGGGATTCTGCGCCTGAATAAAAGCCTCCAGCTCCAAGGTTATGCCGACCTGTTTCGCTTTCCGTGGTTGCGTTTTCGAGTCGACTCGCCATCACGAGGAAGAGAGTATTACATGAAGTTTTTATACCATAAGAAACGAAAAGCTGACTTCTACATTCAGTACTTCTTTGAACAAAAGGAACAAAATGCCTCAAACGAAAGCTTCAAGACGACTAGGGTACTGAACACCAATCGGCATCGACTTAGGTTTCACAACTCATACAAAATCAACGCAAGTTTTGAAATCAGAAACCGAGTGGAATTCAGTCGTTTTCACAAGGGCAGTCAGCGGTCCAGAGGATTCATGATATACCAAGATGTGATCATCAAGCCTAAGGACTTTCCAGTTTCTGCTACGATGAGGTACGCTATTTTCGATACAGATGACTTTGACAGCAGAATCTATGCGTATGAAAATGACCTCTTGTATGAATTTAGCATTCCAGCTTTTGCAAATAGAGGTTTTAGAACATATGCCAATCTGCGATATCGTATCAATCGCTTCGTGACGGCTGAGTTCAGAATGTCCAGGACGTACTTTAATGATCGAGATATGATTGGCAGCGCACTTGAAGAAATCAATGGCAATCACCGAACAGACGTAAAGGCTCAGTTAAGAATCAAGTTCTAGACTATGGGCAATGGCTTTCAAGCAGTCTAGTCATATAGCAAGTATTTCTCCCGTTTCTTCTTGAAATCCTCTAATCTAGGTTCCCAACTATCGCGAATCTCATCTTCACTGAGACCAGCGCTAATCTGCTTCCGCATTTGATCGCTTCCCGCTAACTTGTCGAAGAACTTATTCTCCAAAAAGAAAGATTCCTTGTCCGGGAAGACTTCATACATTTCTAAAAGATAGGAAAGATCTAAGCGGACGTGGCCTTTGAGGTAGTCTTCCGAAAGAAGACTTAGGTCCCTTCCGTAACAAAGCTCACCATTAAGGACGGGAGAGCTAGCTCCAGGCATGGGCTGCGGTGTAAAAGAAAAGTCAAAACCTTCCAATGAAGGGTGACCTAAAACTTGGAATTGCTTATCAGTCCCTCTTCCTAAACTAAGCTGAGTACCTTCGAAGAAACAAATCGAAGGATACAAAAGGATGGACTTCAAATTGGGCAAATTGGGAGAAGGTTTAATTGGAAGGTCATAAGTCATCCTACGGTTGTAGTTGATGCACTTTATTACTTCAAGCTCGCATGTCAAACCCTTACCTAGCCATCCTTCTCCGTTGATCATTTTAGCATATTCCCCTATTGTCATCCCATGAGCTACAGGGATTTCATGCATCCCTATGAAGGAAGAGTACTCCGACTCTAAAACAGGACCATCAACCACGTGTCCATTCGGATTAGGTCGATCCAACACTAACAAGGGGATCTCTTGCTCAGCACACGCCTCCATAACATAGTGAAGTGTCGAAATGTAGGTGTAGAACCTTGCTCCAACATCTTGAATATCGAAAATCATCAGTTCGATTCCGGCCAATTGTTCCGCAGTGGGTTTTTTGTTCTTGCCATAAATCGACACAATTTCAATTCCAGTTTTTGGGTCCTTGCCAGATTTGATGCTAACACCTCTGTCAGCCTTTCCCCGAAAACCGTGCTCAGGGGCGAAAATACTTTTGATGTCGGTATTCAACTCAACAAGCGAATCTACCAAATGTACCTCCCCTACTGTGCTGGTCTGATTCACAACAAGACCTACCTTACGGTCCTTCAGGTAGGGATAGTAAGCAGCCATTTGCTCCGCTCCAACGGAAATCTCTTTTTCGTCATTGGTAAACTTGGCACTACCTTCTTCATACCTTGTAGGAATTGATTGCGCCTTTTCCTCACAAGCTGCCAAGAGGAGTAAAACACATGAAACAAAACATATATATCTAATCATCTAATTTATATTAAATTTGCAAGCAATTTTATAACGCAAGTATCAACAAATTTAGTGAAAAAATACGCTATTATCGACATAGAAACTACAGGTGGAATGGCGAAGCGTGACAAAATCACTGAGATAGGTGTAGTCATTCACGATGGAAGCCAAATCATTGAAACCTACGAAACCTTAGTTAATCCTGGTCGTTCCATCCCTCCCAACATTACTAGAATAACTGGGATCACTGATGATATGGTTGCAGACGCACCCCGGTTCTATGAGATCGCTAAGCGAATTGTGGAATTAACTGAAGGGGCAATCTTTGTCGCTCACAATGTTCGATTTGACTACTCCTTCATCAAAGAGGCCTTCAAAGATCTTGGTTACACCTTTAGTAAACGGCAACTGGATACCGTGCGCTTGGCTCGAAAGACCTTTCCAGGACTTAAGTCGTACAGCTTAGGAAATCTAATCAAACATTTTGGAATTAAGGTAGGTGCAAGACATCGCGCACTAGCAGATGCAATTGCTACCACGGAACTTCTCGAGAAGATTTTCGCTACTGAGGAATCGGGCGATAATATCAAAATGTATATCAACCACGGACTTAGAGAATCTCAACTTCCGAAATCGATCACCATGGAACGCCTCCATGAACTTCCTGAAGAATGTGGAGTCTACTACCTGTCCAATGAATATGGGAAGGTGGTCTACATTGGTAAGAGCATCAACATCAAGAAGCGAGTCATCCAGCACTTTGTGAAGACCACAAAGAAAGCCGCAAACCTTCAAAAGCATGTGCACTCTATAGACTATGAATTAACTGGTAGTGAACTCATCTCCTTGCTTCACGAATCAACAGAAATCAAAATTCACCAACCCGAGATTAACAAGATTCAGCGAAATAAGCACTTTCCATACTTTGTGCACCAATGGAAGGATGACCTTGGTTACTTGAGATTTAGAATCGAGAAAACAAGCAAGTTAAGAAGGAAGGGAAAAAATATCCTATCTGACTACTCAAGCCTACAGAGTGCCAAGTCTCATATCAAGGGGATTTCAAAAGATCTAGGTCTGTGTCTAAAGCTGAATGACCTAGAGTCGGGTGATGGACCTTGCTTCGATTACAAGATTAACAATTGTAGTGGGGCCTGTATTCTAGAAGAAAGCGCTGAAGATTATAATCCTAGGGTAGAAATTGCTGCTGCAGGGATGTCTCGTTTATTTGAAAATGACTTTATCGTTGTGGATCAAGGAAGGTCCAAAGATGAGCGTTCAGTAATACTTGTCGAAGAAGGATACTACAGAGGTTTTGGCTATGCTAATATTGATGATCTCAACTTGGGGATCGAGGAAATTAAGGAAACCATTAAGTATGTTCCTGAAAATCCAGAAACCAACAATATCGTGCGAAACTACCTCCTAGATCATCCTGAACTGCAAATCCTCATGATGGGTGCATAGGCACATTTACTCTATCTTGCACTTCTTGCATACGAAACAAAGGAAAACTAGTTCGAACAAGTCATATCTGATATAATCTTCCATCTGCCATCGACTTTCTTCCACACAAGGGTAAAGAATCCACTAAGATCACCTTCATTTCGGGTGAGATAGAAGGAGCCTACAAGGGCTGCTGAACCATCAGTAACGGGATATATATCGAATATCTCAAATTTCAGCTTGCCCATTTTCTCGATACTTGAATAAGCCTTCTTATAGCCATCCAATGTGGCCTCCCAGCCCATGCTCGTCCGTCCAGAACTTGTAAACCTAAGCGAGTCCGACTTCCAATAGCCCTCCATAAAAAGTTCTAGTTCGCCCTGATTCCATGCGTCTTGCTGGTCAGCCATGACCTTCTTAATTTCTGCTCGATCGTCCTGCGAAAATTGGCAGTAGGCAATTGTTGGCAAAAGGAGTATTAAAAAGATTCCTATTTTCATATAGCGAATGAATTTCACGAAAGATAATATTTATAGCACAGAAAGATTGCTGATCCGAAGACTTGTTGAAGCAGATTTTCCAGGTTTCCATGAATTACAGGGCGATCCTGAGGTCATGGAATATGTCG
>CAZMYK010000167.1:0-7722 GCA_964570435.1 uncultured Saprospiraceae bacterium
CTTTTACTAGTTTCTGGGTATTTATTGAACTAGTCTCAGGGATTTGCGAATCTTGCTGCTTAATTACTACTTCTTGATTCACCTCGACACTTTTAGTCTTCGTCACACTGCCATCTAGCCAAGTTACTTGAATACTCAAAGATTCTGAATGATCTCCTAAGCCAACGTGCACAATGGGTTCGACAGACGAGAGATAGCCCCTGCTCAGTCTAAAGTCTTGATAGTAAGTTTCTTCACCAGCCGTAACAAGCACTTTCGCATTTAATCCATTGACATTGCTCTTCGCTCCTTCCAATCTTATTTTCACAAAATTTGCTGACCTAGCTGGCGTCTTGTTGTTGTAGATAAATGGTGGACCATCAATATTGTTTACTATCAGGTCGAGGTCTCCATCATTATCAAGATCTGCAGTCGCTGCACCATTAGAAAAGGATGGTTCTGCCAGTCCTTGTGAGACAGACACATTGTCAAATTTTAAGTCTCCTAAGTTCTTGTACAGGTAGTTGGAGACCTTATTAGACCTAAACATTTCAATTATTTCAGATGCTCTTTCTTCATCGGATTTCCGCTTATTTGCTGGATCTCGCATATAACTTTGGAATTCTAAGTTGGTATCCTTGTCGAAAATATCCCTCTTAAAACCATTAGTGATGAAAATATCCCGTAGGCCGTCATTGTCAAAATCTTGACCGAGGCACGACCAGCTCCAGTCAGTGCTGGATATCCCTGCAAATCTAGAGATCTCGGAAAAGAAGATGTCGGAACTATCATTGACAAGTCCTCTATTGAGCTGCAGCATGTTGTGCATGTACTGGTAATGAAACCCGTTGCTAACTAAGTCATCAAACAACTTCATATTCATAGACGCCATCGTTGTCTTAGAGCGTTTGTAGTCCTCAGGGAGCATTTCTAGCTCAATAAGGTCCTCCCATCCGTCATTGTTAAAGTCGGATGCATCAATACCCATGGCGTAGAAGGCCACATGATTAGTGAAAGTTTTGATTTCATCCACGAAAGTGCCATCGCCTTGGTTCATGTACATAAAATCGCTCTCGAGGTAGTCATTGGCGACATAGATATCCACAAACCCGTCCTTATTAAAGTCCGCCGTGGCGATTCCTAAGCCAAAGGCAAAATTCTGAATTCCAGCGGCTTGACTGATGTCCGTAAATTTTCCAGAATCATTCCTATACAGCTTATCTCGAAAATCATCTCCAGGTGCTGCTTTCTGATCTAATACCTTCTTAAAGTCCTGGAAAAACTCTCTGGGTCGGTTCATCAGATACATATCTAGATCTCCATCATTGTCCATGTCGAAAAAAGAAGCCTGCATGGAATAACCAGGATCATCCAAGCCAAAAGACTTTGCATCCTCTGCAAAGGTGCTATTGCCGTTGTTGATGTAAAGGAGGTTTCGTCTTGATGAGGTAGAACCCCTCCAACCTCCCCTGCAAATATAGATATCTAAAAAGCCATCGCTGTTGATATCAATGAAATTGGCACCATTGTGCCACCCTCCTTTCTTCCCAATTCCTGCCTCTGAGGAAATATCAATGAACTCAAAGTCACCCTGATTCAGATACAGTTGGTTAGGTACTTCATTCCCAATAAAAAGAATGTCAGCAAGCCCATCATTGTTGATATCTCCGACAGATACACCTGCACCGTTATATACGTAATTGAACTTGGCAAAGAAGTTTTTGAAATTCTCTTGAATAGTGTTACTGAAGTTGATGCCGGAATGTTCACTGCTAATTTTCTCAAATTGAGCGCTAGCAAGGTGAACATCGCGTTGACAAGCAGCAAGGATTAGAATCGGGATGGCTAGCAATGTGAATAAATACTTCATAATTCAAGTCTCATAAAATTAGAAAGATCCTTGAATGCCAAGGCATACAAGGATCTTATATTCACACTTTTTTTTCAACTATTAATAACCTGGATTTTGTACCAAATTTGGATTCAGGTCTAATTCAGCCTGTGGTATTGGCCAAATGTACTCATGGTCATCAAACTCATCGCCCGGATTACCATCAGCACTCCAAAGATCTGCTTGATCAACTGCCATAACGACTTCCTTAAGTCGATTCATCCTCACAAGGTCATCCTTTCTGTGTCCTTCAAAACATAGCTCCTTAGCCCTTTCCATTACCAGCACATCTACAAATTCAGACTGAGAGAGACCTTCTGGCCATCTACTCGCGCTTGCTCTGTCAGTGACTGCATTTAGCAAAGAATATGCAAGAGCATCCGGTCCGCCGTTAGCTCCGTTAAGGGCTTCTGCGTAAGAAAGCAATACATCTGCATATCTCAAGAACTGCACATCAAAAGGAGAGTCATATAGGAAGTTATTCGGCTTTGGCTTGTGCCACTTCCATGGCCTCCATCCTGCAGCTCCACCTGGTTGAATCGCGTCTGGATTATCAGGCCAGTTGTTATCGTTTACGTTAAACTTACAAACGTTTTGAGCTAGTCTGACATCAGTTTCTTCGTAAGAATTAGCAAAATCGGTATTTATGTACTCAGTTCCCCAGCCGCCGCCGTTTTCTTGGGAACCGTTAGGTCCCATGTAGGAGCCTTGACCACTACCTTCACCAATACCAGGTCCCTCGAAGTTAACTGAGAATACAATTTCATCGTTGTTATCGTTCGTGTAGATGAAAACATCACCATAGTTGGGTAGAAGTCTATAAACACCACTCTGAACAACTGCATCAAACTGCTCCATTGCTAGGGCATATTTGTCAGATTGATTTAATGGAAAACCAGCCATCTTTAGGTATACCTTACCAAGTAATCCTTGACAAGCCCCTTTGGTAGCTCTTCCGCCACCCTGGCCTTCTTCTAGATGTTCGATGCCAAACTGTAAATCCTCTACAATAAAGGCATAGACATCTTCTTGAGAAGCCTGAGACACATTAAGATCATTGAGGTCTAAGGTCTCGTTTTTGAGCAATGGAATATTCTCGTAGATTTTTACAGCTCCAAAGTAAAGAATCGCACGGCAGAACTTAGCCTCCGCGAGTATCCTATTCTTGTCTTCTGCTAAGATAAGGTCATCTGACATAGCCGCAACCCGATCTACCACACTATTAATTTGATTAATTCCTTCATACAGTCCAGCCCAAGTGTCTCTAACTGAAGGTACTGTAGGAGTAATCTGATACAAGTGTGTTACCTTCCTTGAGGTCTTTTCCCAAGGCGGCATATTAGTCATATCCGTTCCCTTCCATCCCCAATTTACTGCAACCCCAAGATTATTGTAAGTTCTACCATCTTGGAGAGCATTATACGCACCAGCTAATGCAATTTCAGCATCGTTGATGTTCTTATAAAATGTCTCGGGCGCAACAAAGTTAGTGGGCTCCTCAGTTAGGAGGCCTTCTACACAAGAGCCCAAGGTGAAGGCCACAAAGGCCAACAAGACAAAGTTTCTTAATTTATTATTCATTTTATCTATTTTAAACAAATGATTAAAATCCAGCATTAACACCTACTCTGAATGTCCTCATCTTAGGATATGCATCCCAATCGAGACCTGGTGTTAACTGATTAAATCCAACACTTACATCAGGATCGAACCCTCTGTAATTTGTGAATACATGAAGGTTATCCACAGACCCATAGATTCGAATATTCTTAAAGGAACCGGTTCCTAAGAAAGACTTCGGTACACTATATCCTAATGTAATATTGCTTAAACGGATATAAGACCCATCTTCAATAAAGAAGGAATGGGTGATGTCTCCAGAACCACCATCACCATCACCCCAGATACCCCAAATGTCTGTATCCGGATTAGAAGGAGTCCATCTATCTCTTATTACACCATACTTATTGAAGAACGGTATTGCTGTAGAAGTTCCTCTTCTCATATTGTTATTGTAGACCTTATTTCCATAAGACCAAGTAGTAAGAACTGAAAAGTCAAAATTCTTGTATGCGAAATTGTTTGTTATCCCACCAAAGTGAATCGGCTGGGTGTTTCCAAGAATTGTCCGATCATCTACGTCAACAATGCCATCACCATTCTGATCTTCAAACTTGATCATACCAGGTCTATACTTTGATGTTCCTCCTCTTTGAACCACGCCCTCCTTCAGAGTGAACCAAGTCTCTTGTCCTCTGACAAAGTCTGCCATAACTTCCTCTCTTTGAGCTTGCGATAGCCCTTCAAATTCTACGAAGTCGTCATAGTTGTAAATTCCATCCCACACAAAGCCATAAATTGACCCAAGCGGCTGTCCCACTTGGACAATGTAGTCGTCTCTATGTTCTCCTAAAGAGCTGAATCTAATGTTTTCCGCATCTCCGATGTCGATGACCTCATTCCTATTGAAACTAATATTGAAATCTGTAGACCACGTAAAGTCCTTAGACTTGATATTTACGGTGTTCAAACTTAACTCAACACCCCTATTCTGTACTTCCCCAAAATTCTTAAAGGAAATATCAAAACCAGAAGTCAAAGGAATTGGAACTGCTAGCAGTAAGTCCTTAGTGTTCTTAACGTAGTAGTCGAAGTTGAAGTAGACACGGTCATTAAACAAACCTAATTCGAAGCCGGCATCGAGCTGTGTCGTTGTCTCCCAAGTAAGGTCTCTATTAGCCAGCTGACCAATTGAGATTCCTGGCTGAAGGGTTGAACCAGTCACGTAGTTAGCAACATTCAATTGCGATAGCGATCTAAATGTGCCAATCTGATTATTACCAGATAGGCCATATGATACCCTTGCCTTTGCGCTTGATATAACGTCTATGCTTTTGATAAAATTCTCTTCTCCTATTCTCCAGGCGAAAGCACCTGAAGGGAAGAATCCCCACTGCTTACCTTCTGCAAATCTTGAAGACCCATCATAACGACCTGTAAAGGTAAAGATGTACTTATCAGAAAGGACATAGTTGGCCCTTCCCAAGAAAGAGTACAGTCCCCACTCAGAAGATGTAGAGCGACTTGGAAGTGGCTGTGCACCTGAGCCCAAGTTGTCCAAATTCAAAGAAGGAATCGCGAAGTCGATTATTTGTGTATTAAACGATTCAAAGCGACTTCCTTGCTGAGTAAATCCAACAACTCCATCAATTTTGTGAATGCCTACCTTGGTATTGTAGTTTAGGGTATTTTCATTTACCCAACCTAAATTGTTTGCTGAACCAACAACGGCTCTTCCATTGGTAGATCGGCCCCAACCAAAAGTACCAGGCCAGAAAAAGACGCCCTTGTCTTGCCAAAGATTTGTACCTAAACTACTCCTAATGGACAGATTTTGTGCTAGCTGGTATTCTGCATAGAAGTTACCAAATGCATTGATGGCGTTCTTCTTGTTCACCACCTCATTGATCTGTTTTTCAGGATTAAGAACATCATTACTTCTTGTGGAAATTAAAACTCCATCCGCATCATATTCTCCATCAGAATATCTCACCCTGCCTTGCACAGGTGTGAATAGTGTCACATTGGTGATAACTCCATTCCTACCCTGTCTTGCCTCTGATGCGGCGGTTACGACACCTGTGTTTCTTGTGAAACCCATATTTAGGTTAATGCCGGCTTTTAATCTTTTCGTAATATTCTGATCTATTTTCAAATTACCCGAATATCGCTTGAAATTAGAATTGTTGACAATTCCATCTTGGTTGATGTAACCGAAAGACCCTGAATAGTTGAGCTTATCAGTTCCTCCTGACATAGAAGCCCGGTAGCTCTGTACAGCTCCTCTTTTGAAAACCCTATCTCTCCAATCAAGGACCCTAACTCTGTCATCATTTAGCGGGATAACATTTCCAAGCTCATCTCTATAGGAGGTTGTGTAGTTATCATTGGGATCGTTCGGATTCCATGGAAAATACTCATTCCAATAATCCACATACTCTTGTGGACTCATCAGGTCAATATTTCTACCTAACTCTGAGCTTCCAAAGTAAGTCTCAAAATTCGCAGAAGTCCTTCCCTTTCTACCACTCTTAGTGGTAATGAGAACAACACCATTAGCACCCCTAGAGCCATATATGGCAGTTGAAGAGGCATCTTTTAAGATTTCAATAGATTCTATGTCTGAAGGATCAATCGATGCCAAGGGGCTACTAGAACTATTTCCTAGTCCTAGGCTGTTTCCCTGCGAGCTTCCTATCAAAGGAAAACCATCAACTACATAAAGAGGATCATTGTTGGCATTGATTGAAGTACCACCTCTAATCCTAATTTTCATACTTGCTCCAGGTCCTCCCTCAGAGGAGACCACTTGCACACCAGCTGCCCTGGCCGCCAATCCTTGTTCAAATGAAATCGACTGCACCTTGGCCAGCTCGTCACCATCCAACGATGAAACCGAACCAGTCAAATCACGCCTAGACACTTTACCATAACCGATTACGATTACTTCGTCTAATTTGTTAATATCTTCTTCTAAGACTACATTGATCTCTGTCTGACTATTCACTGCGATTTCCGAAGTAAGAAATCCAGTGTAGCTAAATACCAATGTACTTTCTGGACCTACCTCAATAGAGTATGATCCATCAATATCAGAAATCGTTCCGATCCCTGAATCACCTTTCACTGAGACTGTAGTTCCTATTAAGGGTTCACCATCACTTCCAGTGATGATCCCCTTAACCATTTGTGCTTGTCCGAAAATTAGACCTACACTCATGAATAGCAACACAAAAGTCAATGAAAGTTTACTTTTTGTGAGAGTAATAAATTTCATGCAATTCAATTAAAAAAGTTTGTTAATGAAAATGTTTCAAATAACTCCTATTTACAATTAGATTTCGAAAACCTGGGCAGATAACAAAATCATGTATGGCAAAATTGTTCTTTTACAAGACAATCAGCTAGGACGAATGATTCGGACCATAAAACAAATGATTAAGTACCAATAAAATAAAGGGTTTCAGCCTATAATTTGAATATTCTTTCCATCTCTACCCACTTTGTTTCTACCCCTTCGAAGGGTAGGAATTGTTGGTATTTCATCATTAGGTTTTCCCATTCTTGAACCTTTGGGTTGGCTGCGTCCATTGCTTCTTTCGCAGAGGGATCAAAATCGGCAGTCACTTCCATGATCATGAAAAGTCGATTGCCAATCAAAAAGATTTGCATGTCTTTGATGCCAGCCGATTTGATACTATCAGTAATTTCAGGCCAGGCATTGCCTGGTGCATGATAATCCTTGTACTCCTCTATTAGCTGTGCATCATCTTTCAAGTCACATGCTAGACATATTCTCTTAGTATCCATAAATTCTCTTTAATTAGTAGATCTATCAGAAAAAACGAAGAAGTAAATTCCCATGAAGCTCAAAAAAAAAGAAGCCCTTGGAAAACTGCTTTCTATTCCCTGAACCAAGTCTTAGTCTGAAACCCTTGCCGCGTATAGTCCATATAGTCCTACGGCCGAAATACAGATCAAGGGCATAATAAATGAAAACTTGACCTCTGGAACTCCCATAATAAGGGTGTCTGCCAACTGGTCTCCTCCAATATCAATAATAAGCCCTTGGATCGGTGGGAAAATTGCTCCACCAACGATGGCCATGACTAGAAACGCAGAACCAACCTTTGCCTCGTCTCCCATATCTTTCAGTGCTATTCCATAAATTGTTGGGAACATGATCGACATAAAGAGTGAAATGCATACTAAAGAGATCAGACCCGGCAGGCCAGGCATCAATATCGCGCCAAGACAGCAAGCAACAGCCAGGGCTGCAAATAAACTAAGAA
>CAZMYK010000168.1:0-7721 GCA_964570435.1 uncultured Saprospiraceae bacterium
AAGTTTGAAACCGATGAGCATCAATCTTACCTTCATAGTTTTGTCACTACTTATGCTGGCTTGTGAAAACGGGATTCCAGGTGATTCAGAAAGTGAACACGAAGTCGCTTACTACAGCGATTACTACGTATTCATTTCTGAGGATTCAGCTTCTCCGCTTATCGTTCCCTTGGATCTCAACTGGAATTCCGCAGAAAATGGATATGAAATTGAATTTAAGGCCTGGCATGGTACTGAGAACGATTGGCCCATCAATTACACCACAAAAAGTCTACCTTCCTCCAATGCAGAAATACCTAAAGAAAGTTTTGAACATGCAAATATAGATGCCTATCAGTTTGATTCTAGTAAGAGGGAAATCACTCTAGGAATACAATCAGCGCCTGAAATTAAATTTTCAATTCCCGACAAGGAGGAATGGGTTTTAGGTCCTTCCGATGGTAAGGAATTTAGACAAACTTTTGCGGCTAAGTCCAATGTGGAAATTAACAATCAGACAATTCCAGGCTGGATACTTTATGAAAGAATTCGACTCACCCAAGAAGATATTGTAGACTTCGGTGATTTTGAGACTTTCTTTTGGCTGCCAATCCTAGTCGACGGAAGACTATATCATTTCGAACAACACAAGGGAGAAAAGTTCGCAATGACGTGGTTCGATGACGGCATATCAATTGTTTCAGAAGAAGTCAAAAATTTCGAACTTGCAATTCTTACTACTGTAATTGATAGTCCAAGTGGTAGAAATGAAATACCCAAGACCATTCAAATTCTATCTGAGGTAAATAATCTTGAGATTACCTTGGGAAGCACAGGTGAGCAAGTAGGCTATGGAGAAGAATTTCCCAAGGGCCTAGCCTTCTATCGTCAGAGTTTATTGCAATCGACTACAAATTCGGGACAATCTGGATATGGAATGATGGAGTTGATCATTGAAAACAACTAAGATACCGGCTAAATATTGCACCTATCAATTGGACGACTAAGACTACTTTAGATCTTATTTGATTCCATGGATCTATAGCTCAGCAAAGAATCTTTTGCTGATTTTATTCACCCCATTTAGCGCTCTGAATGTTAGTGTCACATGGTCAAGTTCATTCCTTCCAAATATGCACTTGCACATTCTGTCGTTACTAGTCAGATTTTCCAAGGCTCCCACCATGTCTACCTCGTAAGAACCAAACTCCTCGTATATACCCTACCCTCTGCTCGCATCCGAACACTGTACAGACCGACGCTAAGACCCCCAGTCTTAAACTCCAATTTATGGTTTCCGGCAATATGTCTCTTCTTATCAACTATTGATAGGGCCAAAGCTCCCTTACTATCATAAAGTTCGATATCGATTTCTTGCGAATTATCGAGGTAGTAGCTTAGAACCACCCTATCACTTGTTGGATTTGGGAATGGATCGAACAAGCGGTTTTTAGATGCGATTTCGACATCATTGATACTGCTGGTCAAGCCATCTCCTATGATAATATCTTCATCTCCTTCTTGGTAAGGAACATAACTTATACCTACTAGGTACATTTCATCAGCGGTCCCTTCTCCCCATGAAACCATTTGGGGTGGCGAATTGGGATTAAATGGGTTACTAGTGGTGTTATCGTAAGTAGCGATTACATGAATTTCCGAACCAGCAGGAATCTTTTTCATTCTTTCGAAGGTGTATGCACCTTGCCAATTGAAATCCCAATCTTCTATTCTAATAATCTTGATTGTATCGGCATTCGGCGTGAGGGCAAATATTTCCCAATGCTTACCTAGGTAGTGAGCATGCGGATAAATCGTAATCATACTGATGTCTTCTTCAACAATCCTTATCCCCTCAAAAGTAGTCACTTCATCGGGTGGTATTCTAAACGCCGCAAATCCACCTTCCAAATGGATTGGCAAAATTGGCAAGCGATCAACATCCCTTTCGATCACATCGGCATCTTCCTTGAAGAAAATATTAAGTGAAGATCTATCAGTCTCATCACTAGGCAAGGGAGCATAGTGCACCTGAATCAGCAAATCTGCACCAGCAGGGATTGTCGTGCCTATCCCTTCAGGGAATGAAATGGTTCTGATACCTGGGGTATATCCAGTAAAGGTACCCTGGACTGGCACACCATAGTCCCCGAAGGACTCGTACCCGTAAGCATCGGTAGCAGCGTCCTTAGCAGCGGCTGCACCTTCAATTTCGTAGGCAATTAAGGCATGATGTACTGCCTTGTTGTTCCCTGGTCGAAATTCGACTGCGGCGATTTCTTGGTCTTCTGTTAGACCTGAAGGTAGTACGAAGACTCGGTAATTATCCTGATTGTTTCCCTCTATGAAAAAGTCCTCTTCCATTTCCAAAACTAAGTCTGGCACACCCAACTGTGAGCCGGATGGAAAACTTGGAATGGGTGGTTCGTCATTGGGATTTCCTTGTGGTAGTCCTGCATCGACCCAGTCGGCAATTAGTTGAATTTCCTCGTCAGTCAATCCAGTTTCACCGACAAAATTGCTGTAATCTCGATCCGGTTTCCATGGAGGCATATATTTAATATTAGTAACATAGGAAATCATATTTCCCCAGCTCGCTACTTCTTCGTAGTTAGTCAAGGAAAATGGTGCTATCTCCCCTGGTCGATGACAAGAGGTACAATTCTCATAGATAATGGGTGCTATGTCCTTGCTAAAAGTAACTTGTGCAGATATCTGTGCAAAAGATATCGATAAAATAAAAGAGATAACGGTATTTTTCATCTGAATATATTTAGGATGGAATTGTTATTTTTCTTCTTATTAATATAGCATCCGACTGCCTCGGTATGGGCGGTCGTAATCGGTTGATTGTTAGTGATGGCTTCAAGTACATCTTTAAGCTCGGACGTGCTAGTTAATCGTCGTTTCTTGCCCACTCGAAAATAGGTATCATCGATTCGACCTTTGTACAAGATCAGCTCCTGCGTCTCATTGTACACTACTACTTCTGGCGTCACCTCGGCTCCAAAGAGCTCTTTCATTTTATGTGCATGGTCGGTTCTTAGGTCAAATTCCAGTCCGTACTTCTTTTGGAAAGTCTCTATTTTTTGAGTAGTAGATGAGGCGTTAGGAAACAAGCCAACAAATTGAATATCAGCACATTGATAGCTCTCATCCAGGGTCCGAAGCGCCACTGTGTAGTGCTGACTGATAATACAGGACTCATGCAGAAAGGCGTATACAGTGATGGAATCACCACTGTGTAACGGCTTACCTGCAATAAACGAGAATGAAACTTGAAAAACTAAAACTACAATTGAAAAATACCTTCCTATCATCTTGTTTAACTTTCTATTGAATGACTAATTCGCTACTAAAGTAAGTTAGAAGACAAGGAGGATTGGGCAGCAATCTAGTCAAGTGAACAAATGTAGAAGTGAAGTGAACAATTGACTTTAAGACTGCCATTTCGACTCAGAATCAAGCACTAGGAGTATTAACAGCCCTATTCGTAAGAATCTTGGTGATTACTGCGCTAAACCCGTAACCAATTCTTAAAGGCTGTCACTTTTAGACGGCTTACAACTGCCCTCTCTGTAGTGCTTACGCTCAGCTGCAAGACAATTTTCCGATTGAGATAAGGCTCAAAGGACTGCACGGCTTCGCGACTAATTAGCATCTGTCTATTGATTCGATAGAACATATTAGGGTCACAATTCGACTCATAAAATTCTAATTTCTTGAATAAGGGAAATGAGGTACCATCGAAGTCATGCAAGTAAACCACATCATTTCTAAAGTGAAAGAGTGCTATCTGCTTAGCCTTTTTAATAATTGTTTTTTCCCTAAAACTGACCAAAAAATTGTTTTGAAACTTGGCTGGCGCTGCCTTAAATTCTATCGGGACGGTACTTCTTCGTTCTAAATTTGAAATGAGCTTCTTGTACTTATTCAGTGCTTCAAAAATTTCATGCTCATTAAAGGGCTTAAGAATGTAGTCTATACCGTTCGTTTTGATGGCCTGCAATCCGTATTCGTCATATGCTGTGCAGAAAACAACTGGAACATGAACATCTGTCTGTTGGAAAATTTCAAAACTCTTTCCATCTGACAGTTGGATGTCTAGAAATAAAAGGTCCACATCATTTTGATGTTGGTTAAGATAAAGGACTGTTTCAGCCACCGACTCTAGCTTTTCTACTACTACAAAGTCACCACTTTGCTGGATAAATTCTTCAAGTAAATTAGCTGTATGGAACTCATCTTCTACAATAAGCACGTTCATCATGATAGAAGTTTTAGTTTAACACTAAAATGCTTGTCATCCTGATCCACAGTAACTCCATCTTTAACAGCAAGTAGCTCATATCGCCGCTCTAGCATTCTTAAACCTTCACCAGAAGCTTCGTCGTCATTGATTACAGCTTGCAAGTTGTTCCTCACTTGGATGTGGTCATTTCCAAGATTCCTTATCTCAATCTGCAAAGGCGATTTTGAAGTCATGCTATTGTGCTTAAAACAGTTTTCTACAACAGTCTGTAAGGCAAAGGAAGGGATGAGTCGCTGCTCTAAGGAGGCATCAATTTCCATTTCAATTTGTACCACGTCTTCATTTCTCGTCTTCATTAAGAAAAGATAGGCAGAAAGCAATTCTAATTCGTCTGAAAGAGGAAGACTTCCTTCCCGATTATGTTTAAGCATCTTACGATACAGGTCAGAAAGATTTACAATGAAAGACTCTGAATGCGGATGCTTTTGCCGCACCATTGATCTCAGGGTATTTAAGGAATTAAAAAGAAAATGCGGGTCAATTTTCGTTGTAATTTCCTGCAATTGAGTTTTGTAGTTTTCTGATTGAAGTTGTTCCTTCTCAAGGGTAAGATTGGCTCTCTCTTGCTGCGCTTTGAAGGCATATTGAATGCAGTAGACAAGTAATCCTGCAAAAATCAGTCTGGCGAAAGGAATGAAGATATTGATTTCCCACAAATATCTAGCAATCAAAGGAATAGACAATATGACGATCAATAGGAGGATTCTATACAATGTCTGCTTCTCGTGACTATGTATCTTTTCAATTAGAATCCACAAAACATTGATCATCATGAATGAAAAGAGCCAATTGTCTATAAGCTTGCTCCCTTGGTACATGGCCTCTGTGCTGCCATAGTAGCCAAATACTGGAAGTAGACTTGCCACTGCCAATTGTAATATTCTGTTTGTCGTGAGTTTCAAGGATTGACCATCTTATCCTGATAAAAGTACAGAATTGTTTGGAAGCCTTTTTCCCATGTGTACAACGCAACGACAATCTTAGGTCACATCTAACGCACTTCGTTTAATACTTCGAAACCTTCTTCTACAATCCAAGTTTGCGTCAATTATTGACAACTAGCAAGAAGGTTCTGCTTCTGATTAATCGAAATGAACATTTTACAAGTTGAATTGAACCCTGATGCCCTGGAATCAGAGCAAACCAATGATCGCCAAGGTGTAGTGAATTAGCAAAGCTTAATAATAAGTATTCAAAAAAGGGCAAGATCCACCACACGCCAAGAAAAGACACTATGAAAAGGCCAATTAGTACACCATATGATTTATGATTACTCTAGCAATTGATTTTTTAAGAATAAGTTCTAATTTGTCCCAGTAAATGAAGCCCACATCATTTCACTTTATTTTACTCTCACAAACCTTGATCCAATCTATGAACAAATCATTAGCTTTTTCAATTGTTGTTTGCCTTATCCTAGCAGGCTGTATTACGGCTAAGTACCCTTCGAATAAGGTACATGAGATTGCCTTTGAAAATAAAGATGCCGATTCCGAATGCACATTTCTTTTCCCTAATCCAAAGACAGATTCGAATTTAATTGAATTACGTCAAAGGTATCTCTTAGACGAAATGACCAAGAGCGCGGCAAGTGATATAGATAAGGCACTTATTCTCCTAGACTGGTCGCACCATCGCTGGGAACATAGCGGTAGCAACAGGCCTTCAAATAGCGACCCGATCTACCTAGTCGAGCAAGGTGAAAAGGGCGAGAAATTTAGATGCGTAGAATATGGTATTGTCCTTTCCGCCTCTTTGAATTCAGTGGGAATACCAACTAGAACAATCTCAATCAAGACAAAAGATGTCGAAACTGTAAAGATAGGAGCAGGTCACGTTGCTTCCGAAGCCTACCTTCCGGATTTAGGCAAGTGGGTCTTTATGGATGCCCAACTCAATTACATTCCCTTCTTAGGCGAAACCCCTTTGAATGCGGTTGAATATCAAAAGGCTTTCATCTCGGAAAAAGACAAAATTGAGTTAAGGAATCTGAAAGGTGCACTAAAGAAAAAGAAAGCTAAAAAAAGAATGAACTGGACGGCCAAGTATCTATATTACTTCGATGTTCCTTTTAATTCTACGAACGAGGTTACTGCTTGTCAAGAAAAAACCAAGCTAATGCTGGTGCCATTGAATGCGAGTAGGCCTGAAATTTTTCAAAGAAAATATAAGCTTGACTATTGTCTTTATACTAACAATCTTAATGAGTTTTACCAAAATCCCATCATAGAGAATTAGATCGAAATGCATGGCTGCAATTTCTTCAACCTGCGAAGAAGGGACTCCACACATTAACGTAGAATGGGTCATCCCTGTTTGATCTCGCTCCCTTCCTCCTCTAAGTTGCTTTAGAAGGTATCGGAGTCTTATGACGAGGCAGCAACTTTAGATTAAAAAGAGTCCAATAATCTAAGCACTTAATTTTAGTAGTGCTATTTTTAGCAGGTGCCTAGACTATACCGAGTGGATCTATAAAATTCTTGACCACTTCAATATTGTATAAGTGTATCAAGCTAGTTTTGTTATCATGAAGCACACCCTTGTCCTTTGTCTTTTTTTAGCACTCAGTTGCACAAAAACAACTGCTCCGGAGCCAACAATGGAATTTGTGGATGAAAGATTGAGCGCAGCTGTTACTTATAGGTATAGTGGCCAGATAGTCCAGGAATTTCTAGCTGCACCAAGTTCGGCATTCATTAGTGGATATTTCCGTTTCCCAGAAGATTTACCGATTGATGTCATTTTCGGTTTAGATATAGAGTGGTTTGAAGGGGTGAATAATCACCAATGCGTTTCGGGTGGTGATTGGATGGCCTTCGCAGGATTTACGCAAACTGGCCACCTATGGGTTCCAGTAGGCTCACCACAAAATCTAGACGGAACACCAACATTTGCAGACAACTTTGAGGTATTTGACCCAAAGGGAGCCTTGCAAGCAGAAACTTGGTACAAGATGACCATCAGATGCGATTATTCCACCAAAAATTTTATTTCTGTTGAATTATAGGGTGGAGAATTAGATATTGTATTTGACCTTGGAGGTAAACAATTGGAATATCCCAACTATGTAGCTTTTGACAAGCCTGCCTTGACTATGTATTGCTTTACATCTAGATCTGCTGCCTTATTAGGTGAAAGTAAATTAGGAAACACCAAAGTCTACTTTGATGATCTAGAAGCTGGAGTGTGGAATGGCTCGAGCTATGACACTATTATGCAAAATAGTTTCGAAAGTCCAAATGTATTCGATGATGCACCCTATGATTTTTCAGCAGCTGTTAATCCCTTGAGCTCCGTCGAAGAAGAAAACTGGTACAGCGAAAATGCTGAAGCCCTCTTAAAGTTTGTGACTTCCCATGCAAGAACCGGCAAGCATTCCTTAGAATGTGACGCCAGCTTACTGAAGTAAATCCAATTACTCTTAGCTAGT
>CAZMYK010000169.1:0-7715 GCA_964570435.1 uncultured Saprospiraceae bacterium
TCGGGTGTTTTGGCAAAGGAATAGCGTAGACCCAGGTCCACCGTTCTCCCGAAATATTGTACAGATGAAAGTTTTTGTAATTCGCTGGTAAATGAGCGATCGGGTGTGTTCGTTAAATTGTTGAGGTTCAGATATAATTGGAGTCGTCCTTCTAGCCACGGCAATTTCTGGTAGGCTGTAAAATCCCAACGTTGATATGCATCAGTATAAGAATCTAGTTCGTCATAGGTTCTATTGACATCAACTAGGACATTGTCGGTATATACATAGGAAAGTCGCGCTGAAAAACCACCAATATCATATCCAAAGGTGAAATTGAAAATGTCATCAGGCTGGTTAGGCATCCTGCCACTTCTTGTCGAATCGACAAATACTGTTTTAGCGAAGGGACCACTACCTTCTTTGACTGATGTTTGAAAAGGATAACTCGTTTGCGAATTGATCTTCGTATAGTTGATGCTGAGGACAATACCTTTTAAGAATGATGGAAGGTACCAGAGGTGTGTCTGCCAATCTAATTCTAAGCCCTTCACAGTGGAAGTAGCATCTAGATTAATCCACGTGTTGACTGTTGTCTGTTGAGTTTGCGTTAACTCGAATCTGTTGTTGATCTTTTCTGAATCTTTTGTCCTGAAATTGGACGTTACGATTAGATTGTCGATTTCCTTGTAGAAGAAGCCAGCGGTAATCAAGCCAAGGCGGTTCTTGAAAATAGAAGCATAGACATCGTAGTTCTGGGCAAGTGCTGGTCTTAGGGCAGTATTTCCTAGATCTAAGTCAGGACCATCATATGAATCATAATAGATGTAAGGTGAAACGGCCCTGTAATCTGGGTAAATGATGCTTTTGGTGCTGGCAAAGCGGATATCTAGCCAATCGGTAGGCTTCACCCGTAGATGCAATTGTGGAAACCAATTGGCACCCTTGATGTTGTCTTCGTTAGAATCTTCACTTCTAAAGTTTTCCGGATTCTGACCGAATTTCTCCGTCGAGAATGAATTGTAGTCGAATTGGAAGTTCTCATAACGGATACCTGGATAAAGCGTAACATACTTTCCTAGACTTACTTCAGCGGTGGTGTAGAAGGCAAAGAGGTCTCTCTTATAATTGTAGTCGTATTGCACAGACTCTTTCACGTCTATGGCATAGTAACCATTGTTCTGCGCTAGCGCTTCATAGTGTTTCATTTTAGAAAAATCTGCCTTGTAAAAGAAGTTGTCGACTCCTGAGTCACCTGAAAGAAAATCACCAATTTGATAATTAGAATCTTCAAAAAGCGAAGCTCGTATTCCAAGGTTTCGATCTATGTTTTCTAGTCCTAGGTCGGTCCATAGAGAATCCTTCAATGCCACTACGAATTGTTCTCCTAGAAAATCCCGATCGGGTTGACTTCTATTCTGCGTTTCATCATTGTCTCTGAAATTGCGGACATACTTGCCACCTAGTTTTATTTTTCCGGTAACTGCCTTGGAGAGGGTAAATGGGACATTGAAATTAAGCATGGCCTCTTGGGCTTGCTCTGTTACATCTCTTTGAAGAGAATAGAACCTTTGTACTCGTTTAGCATTGATGTCCTGTATTATTTGTGCAGCATTTAGTAATTCGCTAGGTGTCGCCATTTTCGGATCAGCAAGAGAGGGAGTAGTGAAGCCTGCCTCACTTTGCGCAATTCCTACATTCATTACCAAGTCGCCAGGTAGAAACTGGTTTGAAATCGAGTTAGACAATGAAAAGTCCATGCTGAAAAAGGAAAAATCAAATTCGCCTTGGATGGCATTACTGATGACCGTATTACTCAGGGATCTATCAGCTGCAAAGGCTGACCATTGGTTTCCAACCAGTGAGAGAGAATTTTGCTGTTCTTGTTGTTCTTGAGCTAGGTTACTTATGAAGTTGTTCATAATGATTGACCCATTTGCAAATTGGTAGTCGAAAACCAAAGAACCTCCAACTCTTTGTCGATTTGTTACTCTATCTATGATGGTTACATTTGCAAGGTCTATCGGGATGAAACCCCCTTCTAGAACAGCTTCCTCATTTAATTCATAGCCAACATTTAGAACATCAGAGTTTCGATTGAAGTTATCCAGGAAACCTGAAATTTGCACCCCAAATTTGTTATTCAAGTAGCGATTGCTTAGAAAGCCGGTCGCCCTATAATTTCCATACGTATTAGCTATAGAGCCATATCCATTTTGCAAGGAAAAATTACCCCTCAGTCCTTCAATAGCCTTCCCAATTTTCAAGTTGACGGTCCCTCCTACGGCATCCGCGTCCATATCTGCAGTTAGAGCCTTTGTGACCTCTATTCCACTAAGAATATTGGGAGCGATCATGTTCAGATCCACGCTACGATCATTGCGATCAGTTGATTGCATGCGCACACCATTGACCATCATTACGTTGTACTTTGGTGATATACCACGCACTGCCACCTTCTGTCCCTCACCTTCACTTCTGACCAGGGATAGGCCTGGTAGCCTAGAGACTGATTCTGCAGCATTCACATCGGGTACATCTTTGATCCGGTCTGCAGATACCACATTTGTGATCGTAGACGAATTAAGCTGCTGGTTGATGGCAGACATCTGCCCCGATGCCTGGGCTGTGACAACCACTACGTCTCCTTCAAAGGCTGCGTAATCAAGTTCAAGGTTGATGGTCTTAGTTTCACCGGCAACAACTGTTACTGGAACTGATAACTCTTGATAACCTATATAGGTAGATGTTAGTGTGTATTCTCCGGGAGCTACTTGGTATATAATGTAGTCACCTTTATCACCTGTTGCAGATCCAAAACTAGTTCCGACCAAATGAACATTTGCAAAAGGAAGTTCTTCACCAGATGTTTTATCAACAACTATTCCTGAAATATTGCCAGATTCCTGTCCATAAGAGGGATTAAAACCTGCAAGAAGTAGTAGGCACAAAAGTGGAATTAGGCATTTCAAGCGTGCCAAGGTGGAAGACGAATCGTACATGTTGTTTTGCATGATAAGAGTGAATTTTACCCCCTTGTAGTGTTCAACTGCACAATGAGGAATCCTCTGAAACGATTGCTTAGCAACAGTTTCGCCGGATCTAAGAAGGGTATTTTTAATATTTTCCATTAAGTAATCAGCGACGGTACATATTGATATTGAAAGCAAAATTTTAAATAAGTATATATGTACTACATATTAACATAATGCAATATAGTATTAATTCGATTATTTGCAATAGAAAATGATATTATTATGAATTGCCAGAGAATAATTAGTGCGAAATGGACTTATGAAGAGATGAAAATTCTGTGCTACTTAGAATGTATCAGGTTAGTTTTACGGTACTTGATCACTACTTCTTAGTTTGAGAGAATTTGCCATCGCGCTATTTGCTAGACACTTCCTAGCAAAATGTAGATCATTAAAGTGATAAGGACCAGAACCACTGCAAATAATTTTGCAAACCTCCAGGGTTCTAGACTGACCAGTCCTGCATCCTTCATAGTGAATTTTTCATAAACGGGATAAAACACAGAAACCACGTGCATCACAATGATGTTCAAAACGAATTCGATTCCCCAGATATGAACAAAGTGAAGTTCCACCTCAAGTAAGAAGTAGCTAACAATATAAAAAGCTAACCCAAAGAGGAGCCCTGCCTTGGCCCCTTGAGGCGAAACTCTTGGAAATAAGAAGCCTGCAAGAATCACACTAGCAATAGGGATAAAGAAGATACCATTTAGCTGCTGAAGGAGTTGATACAGACCCGAAGGCGCGTTCGCTACGAATGGTGCAATAATAATTGCGAAGGCGGCAAGTACGAAGGAGGTCCACTTACCTATTCTTACCAAGGACCGATCGGAAGCAGATTGAGAGATGTATCGTTTATAGATTCCTAGGCTGAATACCGTAGCTGCACTATTGAGGGCGCTATTGAATGTGGTCAATATTGCACCCATCATTACTGCAACAAAAAATCCAGTAAGCCAAGTTGGCAAGACCATCTTGACTAGACGAGGATAGATTGAATCAGGATCATCGTAAAATTGATCTCCATAATAATAGAAGGCTATCAAACCAGGGAGCACGATTACAATTGGAATTAGAATCTTTAATAAGCCAGTGAAGAGAAGTCCTTTTTGGGCTTCCTTTAGGCTAACAGCTCCAAGGACTCTCTGAATAATAGACTGGTGCATGGTCCAGAAGTACAATTGGTTGATCATTAGACCTGTAAATAGCACTTCAAATGGCAGGATGGCATCCCTCGCACCTGGTCCTATCCCAGATTCTCGACTGATGACATTAAACTTTTCAGGAGCCTTCCCGAACACCTCACTCAAGCCAGTAAACATATTGCCGTCACCAATACTTATCAAGGCTATGATGGGTACCATCAATCCTGCTACTAGGAGGCCGAAGCCATTGATCGTATCTGTATAAGCAACCATTTTTAGACCACCGAAAATGGCATAGGCTGCACCGATTGTTCCTACGATTAGAATGGTGATCCAGATTCCCTGCGCCTTTGTGACACCAAGCATTGTTGAAATATCAAAAATGGCTTCGATGTTTAGTGCGCCTGTATAGAGGACAATTGGAAGTAGGGTTGCAACAAAGGAGATGATCAAGAGCAAGGCTACGATGGTCCTTGTCATTCCGTCGAACCTCCTTTCTAGGAATTCAGGAATGGTAGTTAGTCCCATTTTTAAATACCGAGGAGCAAAAAACAAGGCCGCTATTACCAAGGCCAGTGAGGAAGTCACCTCCCAAGCAACAATGATGGCGCCATTCTTATAGGATGATCCATTCATTCCTACAAGGTGCTCTGTAGAGATATTTGTCAGTAAAAGCGAGCCAGCAATCACGATTCCAGTCAAGGATCTTCCACCTAGGAAGTAACCATCCTTAGAATTGACCTTGTCTTTGCGCAGTTGATAACTTGCAAAGATGGCAACGAAGGAAGTAAATAGCAGAAAAGTGAGCAGAGTCATTCCATGAATTATGTCATTAATAAAATTAAGCTACAAAATACCGGAGACATACAAGGCCTGTCTCTTAAATTTCTTAGTCCTTCAGCATTTCGTCTCGCAGTGCTGAATGTTACCTTTTGATATTTTTTTGTTACTTGTAGGAGATTTTGTAAGCAATTGGCTCCTAGTTTAGCCGAGTGATTTAGGAGAAAAAAGGAAGAGGGTGGAGGACTAAAAAAAATTATCATGATTAAGGCAATTCAAATTTCGTTACTTATTCTATTGCATATGAACCTTTCAGGTCAGAATTGCCAAGATTTGGAGGGTAGGTGGGTGAATGAATTGGGTTCAGTATTGGTAATTGACACGGTGGCTAATGATGGCCAGATTATCGGTAAGTATGCTTCTTCTACTGGAGTCGACGGTAAGATTTTTCCCCTGCAAGGCTGGATCAATGCCTCCGCTGATCATCCTACTGAGATCAATGTTGCCTTCACGGTGAGATGGGAGGGCTACGGTTCGCTGACCTCGTGGACGGGCTATTGCCTAGAAGATGAAGACTCATCAAGTATCAAGACCATTTGGAATCTAGTCAGGTCGGGAAAGGAATTTCCTTGGGAAAGAATCTTGACCAACTCTTCTACTTTTGTGGCTGAGAATCAATTAAGGAAGTAAGCGCACAAAGGTTTGTAATTCTACCGCCTAGAACCTAGATTTAGCAATCTTCTAGTGTACTTACAAGCTAAAGATCTACGTTCTAGTTCTTTACTTTTGACTAAGTACTTGTATTTTTCTGCACCATCAGCTTTTTCATAAAGCTCTCCGTATTTCAAAGTGTTGTCATTCACAAATTGAATTTCTTGGTCGTGCAAGTTTTGTATATAATTGAAGAAGAGTTTTCTTTTTTCTTTGGGTAAATGGCTTTTACAGCTTTCATAGGCATCTGCAAGTATATCTAAATCCACCGACCTGGTATCGACCAATAATCCTAAGAGAAATTTTACTTCTTTTGCTGAATCTGTTGAAATTTTTGTTAGAAAGTAACGTCGCAAATATTTCAAGGACGTTATTTGGATTGCCCGTGTGTAAGCCCCATTCTCGTTTTCTTTAATCATGTTTTCCAGGACCTCTTTCACACTTGGATATTCTAGCCTCATAGATTTTTGATCAGCTGAGGCCTTCTTTATCAAGCCTGATTCAACATCACTGAGTTTTGTATTCGGGGAGACATCTTCTGATAGTTCAGGGACTTGATAGTCATGTTTGAAGTCAATTTCTAATCCTGCCATCAAAAATGAAGACATAGCCTCTGTTCTTTCGCTAGCACTGTTGTATCTAGGAGCATTTGCTTCCTTTGTGCAAGCGAGAAGAAGAAAAAATATTGAAATTGGAAAGTACTTCATTGTATGATGATGTCCGTTCAAGTTAACAATCAGAATTGAGAATTTCAAGAAAGGCGATTGTATGAGACGAAGGAGCATTCCAATACCTGTTTGCATTCGATCCCTTAAGAATCGGCTCACTGAAGGTAAGTAAGAAAATCCTAATTAGGAAGCAAAAAGATTTGTTCTATGTATCCTGTATTCGATTTATAATTCTATTTTGCGGACGCTTTGAAAGAAAGAAGTTTATTTATCTATAAAAACTAGGTAAAATGATTCTGCCAAAGCTTTGAAATTAATGGGGGATTAGCTCAGTTGGCTAGAGCGTTTGACTGGCAGTCAAAAGGTCGCAGGTTCGATTCCTGTATCCTCCACCATCACTAAAATCTTCATCACACCAATATGATATGAAGAACTTATTGTTTCTGCTAGCAATTCTGTCAATCTCCACTGGTTGTGAGAGTGCTAAAAGCTCTTCTGCGCTTGGATCCTATTCTTCGGACGCAGGCGATAAGATCATCTATGACATCACATTCGATTCCAAGAGCAAGGTCCATGAAAAAGCGACCTTTCTTTTTGGTATAAGAGAACGCAAGGGCACCTATTCCTTGAATGATGATATTATATCGGCTTATTATGAAAATGACGAGTCGGAATACGACAAATTGATGAGTCCTTCCAGCGAGCTATTTGACGGAATTAGGGACCTTCATTCGGAAGAAGACTTGAGAAAAAGAGTTGAAGCATACAAAAAGAAGCAGCCCTTTCCTCCCCTTGATACAGTCCAATTTAGAATCATAGATGAAAGTAAAATTCGACTCATTAGTGTGCCTCTTGTCAGCCTAGAATTATCAAAGAATTAAATAGATCTGCCACTCTAAGCGCCACATCTCGATATTTCCTTCAATGAACTTTAACACTCCTTTCGCTAGCAGAAAGAAGATTTGCCGAAGGCTCAAATTCAAAACAACTTCCAACTTTCAGCAATATCCCTTAAGTCCGCCCTTGCTAACTCTCCGCGACCATCAAAAACAAAGGTCACTCCTCCTACGTTTCCAAGCTCACCAATTAACTTATGCTCAAGCAGCACATCCCCTCCCTTCAGGATCGTCAAAGACTGATCTTGATTGACCACCTTGAGTTCTACCCATTCGTCTAGAGAACTACCAAAAGCGCTTAGATCTACCGACTGCCCTGAAACCATTTCTCCCGCCAGATTAAAGTTTAGATCCCCAACACAGCCTGGAACGCACATGCCAAAAGCTATATTCTCCTTCGTCCCATGGAGAATGACCGTAGCCACACCACAAGGACTTTTAGAGAATACTTCAGGCATCCGCAACGCTGCCTCAAATGAAAAATTGCTACCATCAATTGTC
>CAZMYK010000170.1:0-7707 GCA_964570435.1 uncultured Saprospiraceae bacterium
TCGGAAATCTGAGCTGCTTCGATCGCAAACTCACCGTACAACCTCCTTCCAAAACCGCCACCCATTCTTGTCATGTCGCAAGTCACATCAGCAACTTCTCTTCCTACCGCCTCGGCCACACGTCGCTGGGTCCATTGCGGTGTCTGGATGGGGCCGACAAGTCTGACCTTGGCATCAGTCACATCTGCGAAGAAGTTCATTGGTTCCATACAATTATGAGGGAGAAATGGAGATTCATAAACTCTCTCTATCACTTGATCAGCGTCGCTAAAGGCTTGGGCAACATCTCCGTCTTTTCTTAAGTTCTTAAAATCGCTTCCATTTAGAAGGCTTGTTAACAAATTATCATGGTCTTCCGAACTTTCTTGGCGATCTCCCTTCTTCCAATTGACAGAAAGGGCTCTCTGTCCTTTAATTGCTGCCCAAGTATTATCAGCAATCACTGCAATTTTATCTTCTATTTGTACCACATCTTGGACCCCACTTACTTTTCTGGCCTCAGAATCATCAAAGGAACTTACCGTATCACCAAATGAAAATGGTCTTAGCATGCATGCATAAACCATCCCTTCTTCTTTATAGTCTAGGCCAAAAAGTGGCTTCCCAGTAATGATAGGCTCTATGTCGACATTCGAAACCTCTGTGCCAATTAATTTAAAATCCTTCACCTCCTTCAGCGTAACTTCTTCTGAGCTAGGCACTTCTATAGTACTTGCTGCAGCAGCAAGCTCACCATATGATAATTTTTCCCCATTTGGGTTGATGACATATCCACTTTCCGTTGTAAGGCTGCTGGCTTCCACCTCCCATTGCTGGGCAGCGGCATTAACGAGCATTTGCCTCGCCGTTGCGCCTGTAGTTCTTAATGACTTCCAACCACTTCTTATTGATTGTGACCCTCCTGCAACTTGATTTTTGAAAACATCGACATTTAGTGGAGCCTGCTCTACGACTACATACTTCCAATCTACATCAAGCTCCTCGGCAATAATCATTGGCATCGACGTCTTGACATTCTGGCCTATTTCTGGGTTGGGAGACATAATTGTAACCATTCCATTATCACCTATCTTAAGAAATCCGTTAAGGTCAAACCACTCCTTAGGCATGCTAATTATTTCCTCAGGTTTCGTACATGAGCCCCAAGAGAATCCTAACACTAGCCCCCCACTAATTAGTGAAGACACCTTTATAAATGACCGCCTATTAACTTGAACATTCATATTAATACAATTTTATTTATGGAGTTAAGAGTTCTTTGCTGCCGTTTTCACCGCTGCTTTAATTCTATTATAAGTCCCACACCTGCAAATATTACCAGCCATGGCACTGTTAATCTCTTCATCACTGGGATTAGAATTTTGCTCCAATAAAGAGCATGCAGACATGATTTGGCCAGCTTGGCAATATCCGCATTGCGGAACATCATGTTCCTTCCAAGCCAATTGCACGGGATGGTCACCATTCTCCGAAAGTCCCTCAATAGTCGTGATTTTCTGTTCAGCGACAGCACTAATAGGTACAGAACACGACCTTGCCGCCTTGCCGTTAAGGTGAATGGTGCAAGCGCCGCAAGCAGCAACACCACAACCATACTTAGTACCTACTAGGTCTAAGTTGTCTCGCAAGACCCAAAGGACAGGAGTATCTGCTTCGGCACTAACCTCTTGGTTCTTGCCATTTACATTGATAACATAAGTTGCCATTTGAAATAGTTTTGTGTTCCTTAAATTTAATAAATTAAATCTTCCATATGGGAAGGAAAGAGACTTATTAGTAAATTTTATCTACGAACGACAGAATCAGGTATTTTATACCAATTGGTATTTTTTACTATCTTTGTCAGATGGGTAAGGCTGAAATAACATCTGAATATATCCTCGAAAAGGTTGCACCGTACTTTAACATGCACGGATACCATGGGACCAGCATGGGTAACATAACTGCCATTACAGGCTTGTCCAAGGGTGCGATTTATGGAAACTTCAAAAGTAAAGAAGATCTCGCCCTGCAAGCATTCAGGTACAATATCAAGAAGTTATTGAATATGCTTGCTAAAAAAATCAACGTCTTCGATAAGTCTTATGAGCAGCTCTTAGCAATCACAAATTTCTACAGAGACTATATTGACTTCACTGCTGTACTTGGCGGTTGCCCCATTCTTAAAGTGGGAATGGACAGTATAGATAACAATCCCGAACTTAGAGAAAAAGTCAAAACAGCCACCTACAAGCTTAAAAAATCCATCGAAGACATCATACTGCGAGGGCAAAAAAACCATGAAATAAAGTCGAGCATCGACGCAGAAAAATTCGCAAATGTGATCTACGCAAATATCGAAGGTGGCGTCCTTTTATCCTCGATCCTTAATGATGTAAAGCCACTTCATGACAACATTGACTTCCTTGAATCAACTATTAAAGAAATGGCAATATAATTTTTTTCACCACTATATACCGATTGGTATATTAATTCAAAAACATGAAACAAAAAATACTTACTTCCCAGTCAAAAGTTCGCTTTCAAGATTGCGATCCTTTTAACCACCTAAATAATAGCAAGTACCTAGACTATTTTATTAATGCAAGAGAGGACCAGTTGATCTTAGCATATGATTTGGACATCTTTGATATCGCCAAAAGACAACTGAAATCTTGGGTGGTAGGAGATCACAAGATCGCTTATCTTTCTTCTGCAAAATCCAATGAAGTGGTTGTGATAGAAAGTCAATTGATCAATTTCTCTAAAAATCGACTGTATGTCGAAATGAAGATGTACGATGCCGACCGTAAGAAGCTACACGCCATCCTGTGGACGACCTTTGTACATATAGATATGAGGACTCAGAAACCCTTAGACCACGTGCAAGAATATGTGGCCCTATTTGAAGAAGTTAGGGTTCCGATTTCTGCAGAAAGTTTCAACGAACGCGTCTACCAAATAAAGAAGGCTGCATGATCGGTAGGCAATGCTAAAGTTAACTTGGCAAGTGTAGAACAGTAGTGAGGACGCTCCGGTAATTGCATGATCAACGTTGGGTCTTCACCGAATTAGTGTGGCAGCCAGCTCTTGTAATATTTACCATCGTCAATATCTAAGGCCTCTTGTGTGACCTTCAAGGGGGCGAAGGTATCTACCATCACGGCTAGTTCCTCCGTCCCTTTCTTCCCTATGCTTCGTTCCATGCTTCCTGGATGAGGTCCATGGGGAATTCCTGCTGGATGAAGGGTAAGATAACCTTGGTCAATGTCGTTTCGACTCATGAAATCACCATCTACATAGTACAATACCTCATCTGAATCGATATTAGAGTGATTGTACGGTGCAGGTATAGCCAAGGGGTGGTAGTCGTATAATCTGGGGCAAAAGGAACAAACCACAAAGGCGGATGTTTCGAAGGTTTGATGGACGGGAGGCGGTTGGTGGACCCTACCCGTAATGGGCTCAAAATTATGAATCGAAAAGCCGTAGGGGAAGTTATAACCATCCCAACCTACAACATCAAATGGATGAGAAGCATAGACAAGATGGTGCAAGGCACCCTCTTTTTTAATTTTCATCAAGAAGTCTCCTTCTTTGTCATGAGTTTGCAAATTTGCAGGAAGTTTAAAGTCTCTTTCGCAGAATGGTGATGACTCCACATGCTGTCCAAACCAATTTCTATACCTCTTAGGAGTGTAAATCGGGGAGAAGGATTCTACGATCAGGAGCCGATTGTCTTTACCTGAAAATTCAATTTGATATATCATTCCACGTGGAATAATCAGGTAATCTCCATACTCAAAAGGTATCTCCCCAAGAAGCGTCTTCAATGTCCCGCTGCCCTTGTGAATAAATAGTAATTCGTCGGCATCCACATTCTTGTAAAAGTAGTCATTCAATGATTCCCTTGGAGCTGCTAGAGAAATATGACAATCCCGATTGAATAAGACCGTCTTTCTACTTTCTAAATAGTCGTTCTCAGGCTTTACTTGAAAGCCCTTCAACTTCAGAGCCCTGAGATTCTTATCTACCGCGGCCACGGGCGACACATCGATCGTTTTGAGAATCTCTTTGACTTGAGTTGGTCGATGAACATGGTACATTAAGGAGGACATCCCTTCGAATCCAATCGTTCCAAATAGTTGCTCGTAGTAGAAGTCGCCGTTTGGCTTCTTGAACTGGGTATGTCTCTTTGAGGGAATCGTACCTAATTTGTGATATAGTGGCATATTAAATTAGTTGTCTATGCAAGTATACTATTTACTTGTGAAATACCTGCGATTTCAATCTCTGAAATATACGAACGATTTACGAGCTTGCTGCCCACTTATTCTTCTTCTTTCCCTTACTATCATTTCAATGTGTTCGAGTGAAAATAATTATCTTTGCCCGCATGAAGTACATTATTGTCTTTTGCACCTTAGCCCTTTTTACTTTGTCATGTGGTGACAATGCCAGCAAGCAAATTGTCGGTGCTGATATCCATGAGGAAGCCAGAAGCATCTACACAACGGACTGTGCTTCATGCCACGGTGCCAAGATGGAAATGTTCACAGATCGCAAGTGGAAGAATGGAAATGAAAAGGAAGCCTTGGTAAGTTCAATCTCCGATGGATATCCGGACCTAGGCATGCCATCCTTTGACAGTCTATTTACCGCTGAGCAGATATCAAAACTTGCAGCATATATCAGAAGCGGAATTGATGGCAGAGCCGAATACAGCTTCGAGGAATCCTTTAACGCTGACTCCACATTTGAATCAGATGGAGTAAGATTCAAGTTGGAATTAATTACCGATGAAGTTGGAGTTCCTTGGGGATTTGTCTTCCTACCCGACACCACTATGCTCATTACTGGTGTTTCAGGGAAGCTCTTTCACAAGAACCTTAGGAATGATCAAATGGTAGAAATCGCAGGTCTGCCAAAGGTTGTACACGAAGGACAAGGAGGCTTACTTGACATTGAATTAGATCCAGATTTCTCAGCAAATAAGAGATGTTACATTTCCTATTCTAAGGGCAAGGGCGATGAAGCAACTACAGCTGTTGTGAGTGCCATTTTTTCGAAAGGACAATTGACTGAAATAAGGGAAATATTTGAAGCCCTACCCTACTTGCCTACCAAACATCACTATGGAGGACGATTGGAATTTGACGCTGAAGGACTTCTTTACATTTCAGTAGGCGACAGAGGTAGGAGGAATGAACTACCTCAAACATTGAACAACCACTGTGGAAAAGTGCACAGGATTCATTCGGATGGGAGCATCCCTAGTGACAATCCCTTCGTAGGACAGGAAGGAGCCAAGCCAAGCATCTACTCTTACGGACATCGTAATCCGCAAGGCCTTAGTTACGACAAGGACACAAAGATTATGTGGGAACACGAACACGGTCCAAGGGGAGGTGATGAACTCAACATTTTGCAAAGTGGAAAGAATTATGGCTGGCCAGTGGTTTCCTTCGGGATTAATTATAATGGGACGACTTTTACCAATGAAACAAGTCGATCAGACATGATAGATTCTGAAAAATATTGGGTTCCATCCATCGCACCGTGCGGAATGGCAATAGTAAAGTCAGACCAATATCCAGCATGGCAAAATGACCTCCTCGTAGCTTCCTTAAGGTTCCAATATCTTAACAAAGTTAAATCAGACTATTCCGAGGTTTCTATGCTAAAAAATATTGGACGGATGAGAAATGTAAGACTTGACAATGAAGGATACATTTATGTAAGTACTGAGGAACCAGGAGCTATTTACAAGTTGATACCACAATCTTAATACCTTGTTAACTAAGAAAAATCGAGTCTACTTCATAATGGGTGTATCTGGTTCAGGTAAATCCACTATAGGAAAACTCCTAGCAGACAGATTGAACCTGAGATTTTATGATGGTGATGACTTCCATCCCAAGGAAAACGTGAGTAAAATGGCATCTGGTATACCCCTTAATGATGCTGATCGAAAGCCTTGGTTGCTTGCCATTAATAGATTTGCTAGCAAGCACAATGATGGTGGAATGGTCATAGCGTGCTCCGCCCTAAAGCAATCCTATCGCGACTTGCTTCAGGACGGTCTCTCTTGCACCTTTGTATTTCTGGAAGGTTCTGCTGACCTCATTTTCGGGCGAATGAAGCTCCGCAAAAATCATTTTATGCCCATATCGCTCTTGAAATCCCAGCTTGAAACTTTGGAAAAGCCTAGCGACGCCATTGTAGTTTCGATTGACCAAACGTCTGAAGATGTTGTTACAGAGGTCATCCGCAATCTCTAGTCGTTGGTAGAAAATGGACAACAAATCAGAAGAGGATACGTTTTGAAGGTCACATTATGATGAAGTTTTTCAAATACATTTTTGTGATCCTCTTCCATGGGATGATGATCGTCCTTTTGACCCTTACCTCCCAAGTAGGTGGACTCATATGGTTTAGTGTATTTTTCTTGTGGTTAGTATTCAGATTTAAGACCCACTTTGCAATCAAGCTTGTGAGTTTCTTGGGCACCTACTTGCTTGCAGTAATGACCATCGTCCCTACCATTGCAGAGAAATACGGAAAGGTTCCCATGCCCAGCTCGAAGCATGGCAATCTGATACCGCATAGCATCCTCTACCCACTGCTAAATAGAAATTATGTAACACCTAAGACCCTTGAGGTCTTGGAAAGAACAGCAGATCGAGTTCAGAAGGTTAATCCTGAGCTAAAACTCGTTTACTTGGATTCTTCATTCCCGTTCAGTAAGGAGATGCCTCTTCCGCCGCACATCAGTCACAGTAACGGGAGAAAGGTGGACCTAACTTTTGCATATACTAAAGACGGGAAGACGATAAATAAGGGTTCATGTTTCACGGGATATGGGCACTTCGTCGGCCCTGAAAATGGTGAATTCAATCAAGTGGAAAGGTGTCTGTCCAACGGACACAAGCTTTATGATGCTAGCAAGTATGCAGGATTCGGCAAGAAAAAGGACTACACTTTTGATGCAAAAAACACGAAGGTAATCATTGATGAATTACTTAAGAATCCAGAAACTTCGAGAATTTACATTGAGACCCACTTAAAACACAGGATGAACATTGCGAGCGAAAGGGTCAGAAGTGCAGGTTGCTGGGCAGTTAGACATGACGACCATATCCACTTTCAGATTTAGGAGGACCCTGCGAATAAAATCATCATTTTTTTGAGCTACTAGGTACTTGTTCGGATTGTTAAAAATTGATTAAATGATCCGATGTTTATCGTAGTATCTAAGTAAAATGAGCAACTTAGAAATCAAAAAAAATGAAGGCAAGTCTACCCGTCATCCTCGTGCTTTTATTAATTGTTTCTGCTGAGGCGCAGCGCTCTTTCGCAGCAAGTATCAATTCTCATAGGCGCCACATTGAGGTGGTGCAAGATCCAATTACAGAGGCAGTATGGCGGTCTGTAAGGATGGACGTTTCTACCTACCGCGGAGGCTACATATCAACTGTAGACGAAACCGCTTCACTACAGTTTGTGCATGTGCGAACGACGGAAGATGACCGTGCTTATTTGAAATTGCTTAGACGAACCAAAGTGGGTTCATATGATGTGGCTAATGCTTGGTCGCTGGATGAGTTAATCTCACAAATATCAGAGGATGAAGATCATTGATGATATAAACACGTTTAGCGCGCCTTCTTTTGCTGTCGTTACAAGCGGTACTTTTGATGGTGTTCATGAAGGGCACAAAACAATTCT
>CAZMYK010000171.1:0-7685 GCA_964570435.1 uncultured Saprospiraceae bacterium
GGCAGCCTATACGCTAGGTTACTATCTTGCATGGATGGAAAATGGCGCAGTAGCCTTGAACATTAGTGACTTTGATGTTCCTGCTGCCCAAGAGATAGACCTGAATGAGATGTCAAGTAATTTGTTCTATCGCTTCGTGATTGACGAGAAAGAAGGTGGAAAATTTTCGAGTATTGAGCAATCTCAAATTGACTTCATTAAGGAGTTCAAGTTGGATTTTATAGTGGTTTCAGCAAATGGTCAATGTGGGAAGCAGCTTGAAAATTATATCCAAGAAGAATTTATCGACAGCGTATCAAAGGAGCGATTTATGATCATCGATCAAAGTAAAATATGAATACGTATTTCAAAAGTAAGATTGGATTGCTGAAGTCAAAATACATGTACAAGTGGTCTTTCTTTCATAGTAGAAGACTTACAAAATTCTATGGCAAGCTCTTAGTCAACTGTAATTTGTGTTTTGACATCGGCGCCCACCTAGGTGACAGAAGTAAGTGTTTCCTAGAACTAAACAAGAAGGTAGTTGCGGTCGAGCCCCAACCCCTTTTTGCTGCAAAACTTCGCGAACGTTTTTCTAAAAATAAACACTTTATGCTTGAGGAAATCGGCTTGGGTGCAGAGAATACAAAGGGTCAACTGCAAATTAGCTCCTTGCACCCGACGGTTAGTACCATTGCTAATGCTAAATGGCGGAAGTCCCTTAATGCTAAAGCTAACAACAAGATCAAGTGGGACCAAAAAGTAGACATCAATATTTTGACTCTTGATTCGCTTATCGAAAAGTATGGGAAACCTGACTTTTGTAAAATTGACGTTGAAGGCTTCGAGTTGGAAGTTTTGGAAGGTCTGACTTCACAAGTGAAGCTAGTCTCTTTTGAATTTTTTAGTTTCACCTTAGACAGAACTATAAAATGTTTGGATGCCTTGGAAGCGCTAGGAATTTACGAATACAACATTTCCTTGGAGGATTCTCTCGTGATGGAATTTGGGGACCGCGTGAGAAAATTGGAGCTCTTGAACTATTTGGAGCCTCTGACTGGCAAAACCATCACAGGTGATATTTATGCCTTTGCAATTCCGCTAGATAAGACTAAGCCTTAGCAATGAAATTACTAAGACTTCTTAATTCTAAGAATACGCTAAGTTCGATCTTCTGGTTCTCGCTACTAGGTTTCCTGAAACCTGCTATCGGTATATTTTTGCTTCCCTTATACCTAGTCAAGTTGACACCTAACGACTATGGAATTATTGCGTTAGTAAGCTCTGCAGTGATGGTAATTGCTATCGTTGTAAATTTGCGATTGGACACCTCAGTACGGACCTACTATTTTGACTACAATGACGATGAAAAGCTGCTGTGGAAGTATCTATCTCAAGTTTTTACCATCGTCTTAGGCTTGGGACTTGTTGTATTCCTCGTATTTCAAGTTCTTGGAGAAGCTCTCTTTACTATTGTTTTTGAATCCGGAGAGGTCCTATTCAAACCTTATGGCCAGATTGCCCTTGCCACTGCCCTGCTGAGCGCATGTAATTCCATCTACTTTATCTATTTGAAGAATAAGGTAATGCTCAGGTTGTTTTTCATCTATGCCATTTCTAGTGTACTACTGACCATTGGATTTCAAGCCTACTTCATATTAGAATTAGACATGACTATTATGGGTTATTTATGGGGCAATTTCATTCCAGCTGCCCTCACATTCGTCTTTATAGTAGTAAGAAATCGTAGCTTGATCACCATTAGTTTTGACCTTAAGCAGATCAAGCCTTCACTGCTTTTTGGAATTTCGCTAATCCCTTTTTCATTTCTATATGTCTTTGAAGGACAATTGGATAAGTGGATGATTGAGAGATTTCTTTCCTTAGAGAATGTAGGTATTTATAGCATTTTAGTCGCCTTGGTCGGACTTAGCAAACTCTTTCTAGGAGCCCTAGACAATGGTCTCCGACCCTTTCTATATCAGTCCTTGAAAGACGACAACGATGAAACAAAGACCACCATTAAGAGCTTTCATAGTATATACCTCTATGTGGGCTTAGTCTGCTTGTCAGGTGTGATCATGGTGGGTTCTAATTTAGATTTTCTCACAGACAATCCGAAGTATCTAGAAATTCGGGAATACCTGGTTTTGGCTTCAATTGCTAGTATACCGCTCTTCCTCCTCCGATTTCTAAATCTAATCATTGCCTTTCATAAGAAATCTGCGGCACTAACTAGGGCAGCATTGATTAAGACTGCATTTATGGTTGTTTTAATGCTGATTCTAATTCCTTCTTGGGGAATTAATGGAGCCATCGTTGCGATTGGTTTATCGCATTTGATCAACTTTATGCTGTTTTATCGAGTGGTCTTGCAAGTCAATTCTCCAAATGTGGATTATAGGCCCTTCCTACTCAGGTTGGGAATTTTTTGCCTTGTCCTCTTAAGCTTGGAGCCACTTATGACCAGCGGTGGGAGGGGCTTATTTGGCTTACTTCAATTTTTAATACTTTTTCCAATATTAACGATGCTTGGTCGAAAAGATATTCTTTCTTTGGCTTCCAGCAATAAGAACTGATCTTAAAAAGAAATTATGAATTTTCTCCTCTTCTTAATATCACTGAATTTCATACTATTCTTACCAATATATCTATTGGGGATTAAAAAAAGATGGAACCCGTTGGATTTTATACTGAATGGAGGTTCACTAGAAACGATCATTCGACACCTCGCTATTTCAAAAGTAATGGATCCATTTAGGTTTTCCTTTGAATATTCATTGGCAGCAATCACCCTTATCACTTTTGACATAAATCACCCAATCGCATTGTTCATCCTTAGTTTGATAGCAACATTTTCTCTGGTATTCAATACCTATGCAGGAATAATGCTAAATGTGTTTAAGAAAACACCAATAGTCAAGATAGACCTGTCGATGTTATATAACTCACGTGGTTTGTATAAGGGCTATTTGTGGCTAATATTCTTGGCTTTCTCGATCTTAGTTTGCGGCTTTATCTATCTGTTTTATGTCGCCCACCTTTATGTTTGGACTTTACCTTCGAACCATTTTTTGAATGCCGTCCTAGTAGCTTATATTTTGTTCGTCGGTCTCTTCCATCTTTACAAAGATAAAATGAAGGATTATCAATATCGGACAGTAGTAAGTACCATTGTCTATTTTAGGAAATCAAATGCATATAGTAACCAATATAAGCACCTGCTGAAAAGTAGCATCGAAGAAATAAAGAATCTTAATCACTACACACAGGTGTCCCTTAGTAAGAGGCCAAACATTCATATCATATCAATGGAATCGTATGGTTCCGTCATATATACAGATAAAGAAAAATACCAAAATGTGGTAGAAACTATCAAAGAATGGGATACTAAATTTGGTGCAAGTGATATCCAAGTCTGTACCTCCTTTTCTGTGCCTCCGGTCTTCGCACAAGGCACTTGGTATTCCTACAGCACATTGCTTTTTGGACTAGAAATCGAAAATGATGTGAGGTATAATACCTTATTCAAAAACATGGTAAATTTTGACCACTATGAGTCTTTGCTAAGATATACTAGGAGACAGGGTTATCATAACTATTTGCTGCATGGTCTAATAGGAGATTTCGACCATGTTATCGACTTCGTGCAGATGGAAAAAGTACTTACTTACGACACCCTGTTTTATAACAAGGAACTTGAGTATAAAGGACAGAAGTTAAATTATATGAAGGTGCAGGATTGTCATCCAGATCAATACACCTTGAACAAGGGCCTAGAGATGATTAGATCACGTAAAAATCCCTACACTATGTTCTATTGCACCTTGAATTCGCATTGGGACTTCCATTCACCTATGAAGCTTGCGGAAAATTGGAAAGACCTTAATGAGCCAAGTCATACCTTCGAAACGAATAAGGACACTAGCATGGATAGATTTCAGCAATACGGAAAGTCTATTCAATATGGCCTAAATAATGTTTTCGATTTAATAACTCGAAAGGCTGAATCTAATGATATATTCATAGTTTATGGAGATCATCAGCCCACTACACTAACTGAACTATCACAAGGCAAAGATACGCAGATACATATTTTTTCTAAAAATAAGGCGTTTGTAGATGAATGGGAGAAATTCGGTTTTAACAAGGGTCTAATTCCTAGAGCTCAAGATGAGCACTTCAAATTAGAGGCCTTTTATTCGGCTTTTATGATTTGCTTGAATAAAGTCTACGGCGAGAATCCTGATCTTGAACTACCATTCAATAAATACGGGCTCGACTTCTTGTGGAAGTGAATGATAGTCAAAAGAATTAATTAAGGAGTCACTAGCTCTACTAATTTTCATTGATGATCTTACCCGAGCCTGTAATGGAAGCATCTATTAGCGGATTACCCTTGTAATGTAAGTTGCCAGAGCCAGTAATGGTTACATCCATTTCTTCCTCTGTAGTAACAAAAATATCTCCAGAGCCAGATATTTTAGCATCTAACGTGTTGGTGATTAACTTGAAACCATCGAAATTCCCAGATCCCGTGATGTTAATATTCATAGATTCTAGGTCAGGGAATTCAGCTCTTGGAAGAATTTCTCCTCGACCTGATATTTTCGCATCGATGTCCCTAGTCCCTGAAAAGCTTCCTAATTCAATTCTACCTGAACCCGATATGCTCATGTCTATGTTGTCTTGGTTAAGAAAATCGCCTACATCTATCTTTCCGCTTCCTGAAAGGTGGATTTCATCAAGAACAGGCATTGTAATCTCCACTTCTAAATGAAGGTTTTGGTAGCAATCTCTTCCTAAAGTAATGTCCCATATCCCACCATTAACTTCAGTTTCTAAGCGGTCTAAGATGTTCTCTCTAGCAGTCACTACAACCTTGAATTCATCCCCTTGGGTAATGAATACGTCACCATCTTCTTTCAGATCTATACCATTGAATTCGTTGATGGAAATGGTTTCAGTCAGTAGGTCGCCTTCACCCTCTTCGCAGAAAACCTCCCGTAGACATGAAGTGGAAAGCAGGGCAATGATCATAAAGCTTAAGAATAATTTTGCAGTGGTCATCTATTTGTTTTTTACTTCAAATGCAGTAGGATACTAACTTAAGACGAATGAAGTGCTATTTTTGTTACCTCAAAATACAATTATTTTATCCTCGCCAGAGACCTTTGAAGCACTTAAAGTGATAAGCCCTTTTTAGAAAGTGTGCGATTTTTGAACTGTTTTTCAGGCACTTACAAGCAGTGTAGTTAAATTTTACAAGAAAAAGCTTGTTTCTTCGATAAAAGAAAATTACATTTGCAGCCCCTTAGCAAAGAAGGGTGAAATTTTGTAAAAATTAAATTCAAATAAGTGGATACTTTAAGTTATAAAACAAAGTCTGCTAAGAACTCAGAAGTCGAAAGACAGTGGCACGTAATCGATGTCGAAGGTGAGATTCTAGGTAGAGTGAGTTCTAAGATCGCTTCTGTTCTTAGAGGCAAGCACAAACCTAGCTACACACCTCATGTGGATACTGGTGATTATGTAATCGTAGTAAATGCAGAGAAGATTAGATTAACCGGTGCTAAGATGGAGGATAAAGAATACCTAAGTTATTCAGGTTACCCTGGAGGACAAAAGGCTATTAATCCTAAGAACCTAATGGCTAAGAAACCAACAGCAGTTGTGGAAAAGGCAATTAAGGGAATGCTACCTAAGACAAAACTAGGTAGAGCTATGATTAAAAAATTATTTGTTTACGCAGGTCCGGATCATCCACATGGTGCGCAGAAGCCTCAAGAATTAAAATAATCTCATATGGAAATGATTAATGCTATAGGCAGAAGAAAGGCATCAGTTGCTAGAGTTTATCTGACAAAAGGAAAAGGTGCTATCAGCGTAAATGGAAAGGACTATAAGGATTACTTTCCCAATGCGAACATTCAAATGAAGTTGGAAGATCCATTAACCACTGTTGAAGTGGCTAAGGAATATGACGTCAAGGTTAATGTTAACGGAGGTGGATTCAAGGGTCAAGCTGAGGCAATCAGAATGGCTATTGCTAGAGCGCTTGTAAAAATTGACGAGGATTACAGAAGCCCTTTAAAGGCTAAGAAATTCTTAACTCGAGATGCGAGAGTTGTAGAACGTAAGAAGTACGGAAAGCCAAAGGCACGTAAGAGCTTCCAGTTCTCAAAACGTTAATTTTTATTATTTACTTAAAATTAGATTAAAATGGCAAAACCATCATATAAAGAATTATTAGACGCTGGCGTACATTTCGGTCACATGAGGAGTAAGTGGAATCCAAAGATGAAGCAGTACATCTTCATGGAAAGAAAGGGCATCCACATCATAGACTTGAATAGAACCCTAGACTGCATGGATACAGCTGGTGCAGCACTTAAGCAAATTGCAAAGTCAGGGAGAAAGATCATGTTTGTAGCTACTAAGAAGCAGGCTAGAGTGATCGTAGCTAAGGCGGCTAGAAGTGTTAACATGCCCTTCGTCACTGAAAGATGGCTAGGTGGTATGATGACTAATTTCTCTACGATAAGAAGGTCAGTGAAGAAAATGAATAACATCGACAAGATGTTAGCAGATGGAACGCTTTCCAGCGTAACCAAGAAGGAGAGACTAACACTTACAAGGGAAAGAAATAAGTTGGAGAAAGTACTTGGCGGAATAGCTAATCTTAATAGACTTCCTTCAGCAGTATTTATTGTAGATATTCACCACGAGCATCTAGCAATAGCAGAGGCTAAGAAATTAGGACTAACCACCTTTGGAATGGTAGATACCAATTCAGATCCTGGTCAGCTAGATTTTCCTATCCCGGCAAATGATGATGCTTCTAAATCTATAGCAATGATCACTGCCTTCGCAGTAGATGCTATTAAAGAAGGACTTTCTGAGAGAGAGAAGAACAAGGAGGAGTTGGCAGGAAGTACAGCACAATAATTATTTTATTAACTATAAGAAATTTGACAATGAGTATAAAAGCTGCAGATGTAAAAACGCTTAGAGATCAGACCGGTGCAGGAATGATGGACTGTAAAAAAGCACTTACTGAGGCAAATGGTGACTTTGAGAAAGCCATAGAAGTACTAAGAAAGAAGGGGCAGAAGTTGTCTGCTAAGAGGGCTGACAGAGAGGCAAAGGAAGGAGTAGTTCTTGCCAAAGTTAGTGCCGACGGATCTAAGGGAATAGTTGTTAAGCTTAGCTGTGAAACAGATTTTGTTGCAAAAAATGAAGACTTCATTGGTCTTACAGATACCTTCGCAACAATTGCTATCGAGAATTTCCCTGCATCTAAGGATGCGCTTCTTGCACTTCCTTATGAGGGAAGTACGATCGGAGAGAAAATCGTTGAACACGTAGGCGTTATTGGTGAAAAGGTAGAACTTGCAGAATATGCTAGCCTAGAAGCTGAACAAGTTGAGGCATACATACACATGGGAAATAAAGCTGGTGTGCTTGTAGGACTTAACAAGGCTTCAGAATCATATGGTGAAGCAGGTAGAAATGTTGCGATGCAAGTAGCAGCAATGAAACCTCTTGCCTTAGATAAAGACGGTATCGATTCTACCATCGTTGAGAAAGAGATTGAGATTGGAAAAGAGATTGCTAGAAAAGCGGGTAAGCCAGAAGAGATGTTAGAGAGAATTGCGATGGGTAAGCTTAATAAATTTTTCAAAGAGAATACATTGTTGAACCAG
>CAZMYK010000172.1:0-6782 GCA_964570435.1 uncultured Saprospiraceae bacterium
CCGACTTGCTTCTCGCCTCTATAAGTCCCTTGGCTTCCAATTCATGGTAGGCCTTGAATATGGTAGAAGGGCTCACTGAAAGCTCATTGCACGCTGCTCTAACCGAAGGTAACTTCTGCCCTACTCTTAGGATCCCATTTTTGATTTTGTCCTCGAAGGAAAGGGAAATCTGTTCGAATTTGTAACTCTTGATCATGAAAGATAGATCTGATATGGTGCAAATGTAAAAATCTGAATCTGTCTTTTATGCAGAATTTGTTTGATCTTTGTTACCACATGATTCAATAATACAGTTTCAAGCAAATCAAAAAGTATGATACAGAAGCAGATGTACCAGGAAATCAGAAGCAAAGAAATATTTACCCAAGTGCAGAACTTTGCCTTCGAATACCTAGACCAAATTTTCAATAGGAATGTCTATCCTTCTGAAGAAGCCATAGGTGACCTATCCAAATTTGAAGAACAATTGCCAGAAGATTCAAGTTCTGCTGACTTTGTTTTGGACCACCTCCACAAATATGGTAGCCCAGCAACAACCGCGACCCTAGGTGGCAGGTACTTCGGATTTGTTTGTGGAAGTGCCTTGCCGGTTGGAATAGCTGCCAAGAATCTTGCTACCGTCTGGGACCAGTCACCAACTATGAATGTGCTATCACCAATCGGAAATAAGCTTGAAGCTGTGGTCGAAAAATGGTTATGTGAAATTTTCAACTTAGCAAAAGAAACTTGCGCTGGATTCGTCAGTGGAACTTCTATGGCTAATCTATGTGGTATTGCAGCTGCAAGGTATCGCATCCTACACAGGAATAATTGGGACATTAACAAGAAAGGGCTCTTCCATGCGCCTAGCATTAGGGTTGTGACTGGAAGACATGCCCATTCTACCGTGCTTAAAGCCGTGGGGATGCTTGGCCTCGGTCATGACAATATTGAATGGGTAGAAACAGATGATCAAGGAAGAATTAAGGTGGAATTAATCCCAGAGTTGGATTCCAACACGATAGTGATTCTTCAGGCAGGCAATGTCAATAGTGGTTCCTTTGACGATTTTGCTACTGTTTGTGCCATGGCAAGGAAGGTTGGTGCTTGGGTCCATATCGACGGTGCATTTGGTCTTTGGGCTGGAGCAGTCGACGAACTAAAGCACCTAACCGAGGGAATCGAGGGTGCAGATTCCTGGGCAGTTGATGGGCATAAAACACTTAATACACCATACGATAGCGGAATAATTCTGTGCAAGGACCGCGATGCCTTAGTTGGGGCCTTGCAGATGTCAGGAAGCTATATTATTAAAAGTGATCGAAGAGATGGCATGGATTTTACTCCCGAAATGTCTCGACGGGCACGGGGTGTAGAGTTATGGGCTATCATCAAGTACTTAGGGAGAAAAGGTATTAATGATATGGTCTTAGCGATGCACCTGCGTGCTAAACAATTTGCAGATGAAATCAGTCATATTCACGGTTTTACAGTTGACAATGATGTCGTATTTAATCAAGTACTTGTTAGGTGCGAAAGTGATGATATTACAGACCGTGTGATGGCCAAAATTCAAGACCTGAGAGAATGCTGGTTGGGTGGATCTATCTGGAAAAGTAGGAAAGTAATGCGGGTAAGTGTCTGTTCATGGGCAACGACTGAAAAAGACATTTCAATTTCCGTCAAATCGTTTGAAAAAGCCTTAAATGCAGTAATCAATTAAGTGCTCCTTGTCAAAATTACAGAAGAGCAGAATAATTTTTGCAATGAAAACTACTTAGCTTAGAAGCCCTAAGCGTAACATGTTTGTATGGATCTATGTCTTCCCGTTGAAAAATTTTATATTTTAAAGCAAGCCAAGAAAAGTATGCAGCATGGTATATGCTAATACGGCAGTGGATGGCCCATTTCTATTCCGCTGCTTTTTTTACTTACTTGGCTTTCAGGATGAGTAGGATCAAATATGAAAAAAGTAGTTTTTCTAATTCTAGCAAGTTTCTTAGTAAGCTTTGGCCGGGCCCAGATATCTGAAAGCCTAGTCCAAGATATAGACACCCTCTTTAAGCACGTGAGTGACCACAGTCCCGGCTATGTGATATCTGTTGTTGACAAAGGTGAAGCCATCTTCCAAAAAGGATATGGAAGTGGCAACTTGGAAAATGAAATTGAAATTGATATTCAGACAAATTTCAATATTGCGTCACTATCCAAGCAAATTACTGGTGCAGCAGTAGCAGTATTGATGCTCGAAAACAAATTGAACTTCGATGACTTGGTAGCAGATTACCTAGATGGCTTTCCCTTTGAGAAAGATAGTCTGAGGATAAAACATCTCATCTATATGACTAGTGGGATTAACGACTACAGGTACAATGACAGACAGAATGGAAGTGACTGGAGCAGTCTCAATTACTTCAGTATTGACACTGCGATCCTAGCATCATACAGTTCTCAAGAGCTGATGTATGAGCCTGGCACACAGTGGTCTTATAGCAACATAAACTACATGCTACTAACTAAGATCGTTGAGAAAATATCCGGAATGTCATTTGCAGAATTTGTAAAAACAAGACTATTTGAGCCGTTAGGCATGAGTAATAGTCTCGTAAATGACGATGTTTTCCAGGTAATTCCTAGGAGAGCATACGGTTACAATCATAGAAGTGAAGATGAAACAGCTTGGCTGATTGAATCTGGCTATTTGACGAAAAAAGGTGAGGGTTTTTTGCAGATACACCGCAATTCCCCTCACTATGGTGGAAGTGGGGTTTATACCACAATGGAAGACTGGTTGAAATGGGTTGCCAACTTTTTCACGAAGCAGCTTGGGGGCCAAGAATTTTATGACCTAATGCTCACAACTATGAAATTCAAACACGATAAGTCCAATGATGCCTTCGGCTTAGTTCTAGACAAGTATGAAGGGAAGGATCTTATATGGTACGAAGGCGGTGACTGGGGCTACAGTTCGTTTATGATCATCTTTCCAGAAACTAAAACAAGTATTGTGTGTTTCTCCAATCTCGGGACTGGAAATGCACGAAGCAAGGTATGGGGGGTGTACGAAATACTAACTAGCAATAATATCCTGAGATAGCAGCCCCTGCTTTTGTGTAGATGCCCTCGCCAATTGTTGTGCTCTAGGAAGTCAGATATGAGGAAGTAGATTCAGCTTAGTACGAAACTTAGACACGAGGTTCTCCAGGATTTATATCTTTGCTCCGCTGATTGATCAAATACTTAATGTCAATAATTCAACTATCTAACGAAGACTTAATCACGAAACTCAGGTCTGGAGATAAGAACATTTTCAATGATTACTTCCATCTTCACTACGCTACCTTGTGTAACTATGCACTCAGATTCGTGTCCAATCACAATGACGCTGAAGATGCAGTGCAACATGTCTTTGTACAATTATGGGAGAATAGAAAGAAATTAAAGGTTGAAGTTCCACTCAATGGTTTCTTGTACAAGGCCACCAAGAATCATTGCCTGAATAAGATCAAACACTTAAAAGTTAGAAAACAGCATGCGGATGATGTGAAAGCTAAAAATCAGTTGTCTGTTGCGCCCACTTATGAAGATGTGGAATACCTCGAACTTCATCAACATGTAGCTGAAGCAGTAGCTAGCTTGCCTGAGAGATGTCGGATGGTTTTTTTGTTGAGTAGGGATGAACAATTGAGCTACAAGGAAATCGCCGAAAAAATGAAAATTTCTGTGAAGACGGTCGAAACTCAAATGGGAAAAGCACTGAAAAATTTGAGAATTAGCCTAAGTGACTACCTCCTATTTATCATCCTTATAATATTCAATTAAAAGTAATTTCTCTTATTAATCTGAATTACAGATACTTATGATGGGCGAAAGTAAGTTAATGGAGTTTTGTATAAAATCAAGTAAGGGTCATCGAGAAGTGAGTTGTAGTAAAGATGAATACGTATTGATAGCTTAGAAATGAAATTTAACCTGGGGATGAAAAACAAAAATTCTTAAAGTCTAGGACAAATGGAAGAAGGAATTAAATATGATTTGTTGGCTAAGTACTTTAGTGGAGAAGTTACTTCTTCTGAACAAAAAAGCGTGCTAGAATGGAAGAAGGACAATCCTAAAGAATTTGACAATATGCGATCGATTTGGGAAGCTAGAAATCTAGTGGACTTCGATTCACGTACTGCAATTTCTAAAGTTTGGACACAAATTGAAAAGAATAAACCCCAGAGGTCGCTACGGATCGGGTGGATGCGAAACGTTGCTGCAGCCGCGATTTTGCTCTGTGTACTTGGAATTGGATGGAAGACGTACAGTTATATGAATACGTCCGAAGCACAAGAAGAATACCTTACTATTTCAAACAGGGAGGCAACGCCAAAGCTGGTCAATCTGCCTGATGGTTCTTTAGTTACCTTGAATCAGAATGCAAGTATTACCCACCTGGCGAAATTTGACTCCGAAACCAGGGCTGTGCAATTAGACGGTGAAGCTTTCTTCAAAGTTTTTCATGATCCTGAAACGCCATTTATAGTAGACCTAGATGGGTCGGAAGTAAAAGTCCTTGGCACATCTTTCAATATTTCTCACAACGACTTATCGACAGAAGTACTGGTTCGCACAGGTCGGGTAGAATTTTCAAAGGACGGAAATGAAATTATTTTGCAGCCCTACGAAAAAGGGCAGTACAATCACAAGACAGGAACATTGCAAAAGCAAGGAGATGTCACTTTGCAAGATATGTCTTGGATGAGCAAGACCATGTTGTACAAGGATAGGCCCTTTCGAGACATAGTCTATGATATCGTGGAGATCTACGGAACTGAGATTGAGGTAGAGAATACAAAAATCTTAGATTGCTTATACACTGGAAGGCTTTCGGACTTGGCAGTAGATCAGATATTTGAATTGATCGAATTTGCTCTAGATGTAGAAGTAATAAAGAACCAGAATAGCTACATCATAAATGGAAACGGTTGTTAGTAGTCCAATTGAATAAACCATAATCGAGATACTTCACAGTGTACAATGTGTTGATATCCAATTGAATGCTTTCTGGCAGAAGTAACCTTCGCTTGAAAGAAGAGCTTGAAATGGGGAGTCATATATTTTGAGTATTTACCAAGTAAATGTCTCATCTACAATACTTCCGTAGTTTCTAGCCAAAATTTTTAATCACTTATTTTTAAATTGTAATTGACCAATGAAGCACTCATTGCTATATATCTTATTGTCCTTTCTCATGCTTGCAATTCCGATTGCGGCACAGGAGATAGACACATCTATTAAGAAAGACATTGACATACAAAATCAATCTTTAGAAAGTATCCTAGAAAGCTTAGAGGACCTATACCAAGTAGAATTCAGCTACAGTAGAAGTGTTGTTGACTTCGATAAGTCATTTGCCATCAAATTGAAAGATGCCAACATCAAAGAATGCCTTAACACGCTCCTAGAAGGAAGTACTATTAGGTACAAATTTTTCGGAAGACAAATTGTCCTGAGTAATGACCAGCAAGGAGGGGACCAGAAGTTCACCATTAGTGGTCACATCCTAGAAGATGGATCTGCTGAACCATTAATTGGGGCCTATATATATGATCGAGCAAGTGGAAATGGTGTGGTCTCAAACAATTATGGATTCTTTAGCCTTAATTTGCCTCAGGGTATCTATGACTTGCAAGTCTCCTACATTGGCTACCTTACCAGAGACGAAAAAATAGAACTTAGCGCTGATGTAGATATCCAAGTATTGCTACAGCAGTCAATCCTTTCAGAAGTAGTCATTGTCGCTTCCCAAGGTTCTGAAGAGGAAGTTCTGCAAAATACTGCGCAAATGAGTCGCTTTAAACCCAATGTCAGGCAACTCAAGAAAATTCCTATGCTGGGTGGTGAAGTTGACTTAATAAAGGCACTGACCTTGACCCCAGGGATTAGTAATGGTGTCGAAGGATCGACAGGACTAATTGTCCGTGGCGGTGGAACGGATCAAAACTTAATCTTGCTTGATAATTCGCGAGTCTATAATGCTGCCCACCTATTCGGATTTCTTTCTGTCTTTAATCCAGATGCGGTAAAAAGCCTTGATGTATACAAGGGCGGCTTCCCTGCTAGGTATGGAGGTAGGCTATCATCCGTAGTGGATGTTTCTATGAAAGAAGGAAACAGAAAGAAATTGACGGGCGAGATCGGAGTCGGGCTAATATCTTCACGATTTCTTCTGGAAGGTCCGATATTAAGTGAGAAGACTTCCTTCCTCCTCACGGGTCGAAGTTCCTACCTCAACTTGCTGCAGTCTCTGCAAAAACGAAGCTTTAATAAGGGGAGAACTGAGGACTTCATCAATTACAACTTATACGATGTAAATGCCAAGGTAAATCACAAGATTGATGAAAAGAATCGAATTTACCTCAGTTTTTATTCGGGTAGGGACAGCTACAGGAGCCAAGAAAGGATAGGCAACAGCGTCTTCGAAGAACGCAATCTTAATTGGGGAAATACCACTTCCACCCTTCGCTACAACAGGGTGATCAATAAGAAGTTGTTCGGGAAGGTCATTCTTAATCTTTCAAGGTACAACTACCACCTAGAAACCAAGAATACAACCAAGGGTTCGGTAGAGCGAGAAAGTATTTTTACAAGTGACTCGAAAATAGATGATGTCGGTCTGTCAATAAGCTTTGACTACATTCCAAGTCCAAATCACTACCTAAAATTTGGTGCCCAGACTTTACAACAAAAATTCCGTCCAGCAAGGAATATCTATGATTCGGGTATCAGTGGCGTCGAACTGCCTTTAGGCAAGCCAT
>CAZMYK010000172.1:6792-7667 GCA_964570435.1 uncultured Saprospiraceae bacterium
GCCATTTTCGACATCAGCCAATGAGATGGCACTTTTCATAGAGGACGACATCAAGTGGAACAATAGGCTTCGAAGCAACATAGGGCTAAGATTTTCTGGTTTCTTTGTAGAAGATGGATTCTATTCTGCCTTAGAACCTAGGGCATCATTCTCCTATAAGCTCCTTAGGGATTGGGCCCTCAAAACTTCCTATAGTTACATGCAACAGTACACACACCTGCTGGTTAACAATAGTATTAGTGGATTACCCAATGACATCTGGGTCCCAGCAACTGACAAGGTCCCACCTCAAAAAGCACATCAAGTCAATCTAGGAATCGCAAAAACAATCGAAAGATACAAGGTAGACCTTTCAGTCGAAGCCTTCTATAAGCAAATGGATGGTCTAATAGACTTTATCAGCGACAACAATGTGGTTTTTGGTTTTCAAAATGGCTGGGAGGACTTTGTCGAAACAGGTGGACAAGGTGAAGCCTATGGCATGGAAATGTTCATCCACAAAAAGGTAGGAAAATTGACTGGATGGGCTGGCTACACCTTGTCATGGAATAATCGAAAGTTCGAGCAGATTAACAATGGCAAGCCATATCCCTTCAAATATGATCGCCGGCATGACTTTTCGATTACGACTAACTACAAATTCACCAGCAAGAGCAAGTGGAATTTCTCTGCAACTTGGATCTATAGGACGGGCCATGCCGTTAGCCTTCCGGTTAGCAGATATCCTAGTCCTAACCTAGGCAACAATGACATATTTTCCTTCCCTTCTAGAAACAACTACCGCATGCCATCCTTTCATCGGCTTGACCTAGGTGCCAGTAGCCTTGGAAGTTTTAAAAATGGAAGAGTCGGAACGCTAAGTTTTGGTGTCTACA
>CAZMYK010000173.1:0-7642 GCA_964570435.1 uncultured Saprospiraceae bacterium
AGCCTCATGGAGGTCTCCATTCTTTGAAAGTATTAGTTGATTCTCGAGTGGAATCGTGTTCTTTAACTTTTGGAAACGTAGGGCGGCAATTCTTTCCAGACTATATTTATGTAGGTCATCGACATCTGGGCTAATCATTACTGGCACTTTTGGTGAATAGTGACTCTTCAGCATTCCGGGAGCTGTAGGATTGCTGCTGCTATGTTCTTCCACAGTAACATCTTCTCCTAGGGCCTCGACTGGAATTCCTCCCTTTCTTAAGACCCTCAGTCCTCCATTCTTCCATTCAACAATTGTAGATTCAAGTCCCACTTTGCATGGCCCGCCGTCCAGGATATAGGCAATTTGGTTTCCGAGTTGCTTTTCGACATGTTCTGGCTTTGTAGGACTAATGTAACCAAAAGGGTTGGCGCTAGGTGCTGCAAGTGGAAAGGGAAGCTGCTCTAGTAGTTTTCTAGTAATAGGATGACTTGGAATCCTAATGGCCACCTTATCTGAACCTGCGGTGATCAAGTCTGGCACTTGATCAGTTCTTTCGAAAAGTATCGTTAAGGGTCCTGGCATATGCTTCTCAGCCAATGTGAACAAAGGATCGGGAACATTGGCAAGGAGCCCTTGAACTTTTTTTAAGGAAGATGTATGCAAGATTAAGGGATCAAAAAAGGGTCTTTTTTTTACTTCAAAAATTTTCGTGATGGCTTCTTCATTTAGTCCATTTCCAGCCAAGCCATAGACTGTTTCAGTCGGAATTGCAACTACTTCATTCCGCTTCAAAAGCTCTATCGCATAAGCTAAGTCATTCCCTATCCTGGCCATTAATTCGTGAAATGGTTATGTTGAGAAAAAATGCCAAATACACCTGATCGGAAAACTTAGCCACTTATCAGGAGACTAAAATTGCGTCTGGTTGCTTGACCGTTTACCGCTACAAAATTATAGATATTTTTCCGGATGCACATAATCTGACCGGTATTCCCTTTTCAAGAAAGCTGTTGATATCTTATCACCAGGGATCGTTCTGGACCTATGATCATAGCGTAGTGCGCTATTTACCTCCATGGAAATATTCGCAAGAATGCAAGAAGCAGAAGAAATCAAGCCTTCCTCGATGTCTGCTATCGGGGTGGAACCAGTGGCAATAGCTTTGAGGAAGTCCAGCATGTGCTTCCTCGTTGCAGGTGCTGCATGAATTTCAATTCCAGCTTCCTTTACGTCCTCTGGAAATAATTCTTTTTCCAGTGCAACATCACCAGTAATGCTTGTCCCATCATTGGCAACGAATTCATACTTATAGACATCTCCTTTTAAAACTCCAAATTCCCCATAAATCTTGAAAGCCCAAGGATATTCCGGATCGGCGGCCTTTCCCCATGTTCTATGTTGCCACACAACATTCAAATTGTCAAATTCGAAAATGGCGGTTTGTGTATCCGTTATGTTTGCATTGCTATTCTTTTGTACATAAATGCCACCAGTGGAGGATATCTGTATCGGCCAAGCAAGGTCAAGTAGCCATCTGACAGTATCCAACATATGGACACACATGTCACCCATAATTCCGTTACCGTACTCCATGTAGGCCCGCCAACGCCTATGTGGAAGTCCATCATAGTTCCTTTTAGGAGCTGGACCGCACCACAATTCATAGTCGAAGTGGCTTGGCACTTTGACCGGATCCGGTCGACCGTTGAACCTCATATGGTAGTACGAACATATTTCTACATGGGCTATCGCACCTAGAAGTCCAGCATCGACCACTTTTCTTTTGGCTTCTTCTAAGTGTTCAGTGCTCCTCCTTTGAGTCCCAATCTGAACAACGCGCTGATACTTCCTTGCTTGGGAGAGGATTGCCTCTCCTTCGAGAACATCAACGCTGATAGGTTTCTGAAGATAGACATGTGCCCCAGCCCTTATTGCATCAATGGCTGTTAAGGCATGCCAATGGTCAGGTGTTCCAATTAGAATGATATCAAATCGATGCTTTTCTAGCATCTTCTTATAATTTGAATAAATCAATGGTCTTTTACCTGATTTTTGCCTCACAGATACTATTCCCGCAGCTTCGTAGGCCATCTTGGAATCAACGTCTGCGATAGCGACAACCTCGACATCTGCTACCTGGATCAGTCTAAGCAAGTCACTTTTACCATACCATCCAGCACCGATTAGGCCAGCATTCAGCTTGTTCATAGACATGATTAAGTCATATCCATGCTGACCAAGCGATGAAATAGCACTGATTGCTGCCGCAGATCGCAAAAAGTCTCGGCGATTGATGAAAAATCCACTCACAGCAATAAATTTAAGAAATGTTCTCAACTAAAGGGCGGAGGGACCTTCAGTAATTCAAGCCTTGGGTAGTTCTTATGGTCTCACCCTGTTAATGAACTTGATACACAGAACTAGAAAGTACTATTGTACTAGAGGATAAGCCGAGTTGCCGATGGTCTACTCACCTACTCTTCCTGCCTCTTCTTCAAGTCCGGTTTTTCTCTTACGAGACTTAACATTGGAGTTTCCAAAATTGTAGTTAAGACTAAGCGCAACTCTTCTACTGTCCCACTGTCCATTTCCAGTTGCCACTAAACCATTAAATTCTGATTCACCACTCCATCCACTGGTATAGAATAAGTCATTGGCACTTAACCTCACATTCAACTTATCATTCAAAAACTTCTTCTGTAATCCAACATTTAGTGCCCATTGAGGTCCATATCTAAATACTCCACCCCAGACTCCAGGCCCAGAATAGTAGCCTGAAATTTCACCTTTTAATCCTTTAATTAGGGTAAAGGTTGATTGCTGAAAGATACTGTAGGTTCCGGCTTGCACATCTACCACTGCTCCATCTCCGTAATCTGCTTGATTGTTAAGATAAGCGGCATTTAGGTTGATATACATGCTCCACCACTTGCGGATATCAATTGGTGCAGAAATATTCATACTGTATACTTCCTGCTGAGCAAGATTTTCCCAGGTGATGAAACTTGCCTTTTGATTTTGCTGGTCTGGCGCAATTAATCTTGTGATCTGATCCGATGTACGGCTGTAAGCCAACTTAAGGTTATAACGGTAGAAAAGAGAGTAACCTAGCTCTATATTATTGACAATTTCTGGTCTTAAAAAAGGATTCCCCTTCTGGAAGGATAGCTCACTGGACTGGATATTGAAAGGATTAAGAACGTTGTAGTCAGGTCTATTGATTCTTCTTCCATAGTTCAATGAAATGGCATTCATCTGATTCAGCTGATAAGTAAGCCCTAGTGAAGGAAAATAGCTGATATAGTTGAAATCTACTGGATCTTCTTGCAAGGATGGCAGAAAGGCCATCAAGTCTCCGGTTGCATCTGTATATTCCGCCCTAAGTCCGGCACTATAAGAAACCTTCTTGGACAACGGACCACCGTAGCTAAGGTAGGCAGCATAGACATTTTCGGTATAATCGAATTGATTGGACCTCCTTTCATTCAATATTTCCACTTCCTCTAATATGTCAAAAAACTTAAACGTATTGTCCGTTCCCACAGAGCTTAACTTTGTCCCTACTCCAAGCTTTCCTTTGCCTAACTCTTTTTCGTAGTCTACCTTGAAGGTCAGGATGTCAATTTCCACAGGTGTCTCGAAGGCCGTATTGACTATCGAAAGTACTTGCGATCTCGTAGGATCCAAGTAGGTATTAGGCTGGTCATTAAAACTATTATTGCGAAACCGACCATAGTCTAGGTCAATATTTGCTGACTGGCCCTTATCTGAAAATGCATAATTTAGATTGAGGTTGAGGTTATTCCTATCGTCATCCCTAATATTTTTTGCTGCAAGAATACTGTCCAAGCCGGTAGAACCAGCAGAACCTATCTCTATATCATTCGTGCCATTGTTGCGTGATATTCCACCGCCTCCAGAAATTAAAATTCCTATGGTATTCTTTGAATTAATAAAGAAGTCGCTTCCTACCTTGTAGTTAACAAAGTTGTAATGGGTTAGGTCTAGGTTGTTTTCGGCCAGGACAAATCCGTTTTGATTATTGATGAAGTTCATCTCGTTGTATCGATCTCCAAGTCCCGCGCCTAAAGTAGCAAAGGTATTCAGCTTCTTATTTCTATAATTTCCAGACATATTGACCGAAGAGGTAGCATAGCGGCCCTGGCTTGCATTCAAACCTACACTTCCAGTCGAGCCAAGATTCTTATCCTTCTTTAAGCGGATGTCGATGATTCCAGCATTCCCTTGTGCCTCATACTTTGCACCTGGGTTGGTAATAATGTCAATCTTATCAATCTGTTCGGCAGGTAGATTTTGTAGATAATTGGTGAGGTCATCACCAGTTAATGGAAGTCTTCTTCCATCCACATAGACCAATACGCCAGACCTGCTTAATACCGAAATATTATCATTGTTGTCAACTAAGACGCCTGGGGCCTTCCTTAGCAAGCCCATTGCATTGTCACCCGCTGAATTGATCGTCCCTTCAACATTGAAGACCGTCCTATCGGGTTTTATCTCAACCATAACTCGACTAGCTGTAATCACTGCCTCTGCCAACGCAACTGCTGAAGTCTCGAAGGTCATTTTTCCAAGGTCTATTGACTTAGAGGCATCAGAAATTTCAATTCCTTTCTTTACTAGATCGTCGTAGCCAACATAGGATGCTTCAAGAAAGTAAGTTCCGAAGGGAATTCCAGAAAACAAGACTACCCCCTGTGCATCTGATGTTTCAACCTTAGTCATTGAACTATCGGTGGCATTATACAATACGACATTGGCATAAACAATTGGTGTGTTTTCAGAGTCGATCAACAAGGCCTTTACTTGTCCATCTTGTGCAGATAGGGTAAGAACCAAAAGGAAGGCTGAAATAGTTTGGAGAAGTTTCATCATGTCTTTTTACTTGTGGAATCGAATGCAAATGTAGAACGATTTCTGCAAGCGGATCAATAAAATTGATCATGTGAATGATAAATTAGACTAAGATGGATTTTTTGGCACTTTTAATGTGTTAAGAAAACATTATAATTTGTTTTTTAGGGAACAGTTGTAATAATTACGTCTTATGTTTATAGAGATTAGTGTTTCAACCTTGTATATTTACAAAAGGAAGGAAACAAATAAATTAAAATTAATATCATGAAGAGTACAATGCTCAAAGTTTTCATATTAGCAATCTTCACATTTTCAGCGGGGATTTCTTTCGCGCAAAGTAAGACTGACTATAAGGCACACCAAGACGGTTGGCTTGTGAACCTTGATGAGGCTTACGAAATTTCTAAGAAAACTGGGAAGCCGATTCTCGCAAATTTCACAGGTAGTGACTGGTGTGGTTGGTGCAAGAGATTAAGTGCCAATGTATTTGTTCATGATGAATTTAAGAAGTGGGCGAATGAAAATGTTGTCCTTTTGGAACTCGACTTTCCAAGAAGGTCGCAAATTCCAACGAAGTATAGGCAGCAAAATGCCAACCTCCAAAAAGCATTTGGCGTTCGTGGCTTTCCAACGATTTGGGTATTCAACCTTGACAAGGACGATACTACCAATCAATTCAATATAGAGGCCCTAGGTAAGACTGGTTATACAAAGACTGTCGGTGATTTCACCGGTGGTGTGGACCAGATGATTGCCAGGAAGGCAGGAGAGTAGCATAATTCTTACTGACTATTTGTAGCACTACAAGATCTTTAAAATGGTCCTATAGCTGTCAAGAAAATTCTGATATCTTCGCGGCATGAATGAAAGTGCAAGGAGCGAAGTTCTAGAATTGTATGCACAAAGGCTATCGAGCTTTGCAAAAGATCTCGAGGTTAACAAGAAACTCAGCCTTCGCTTTAGTTATATCAGACTAGCTATTTTCATAGGTGCTTTTCCTCTAATATATCTTTTGACATCTATTGGGACAATAGCTATCGTGGTTGCACTGCTAGTCTTAATTGTCCTATTTGTGCAAGCTGTACTGCGCCAGCAAAAGTATGATCTTTTGGTCCGATCTGCAGAAAACCTTATTGCGATCAATGACAATGAAATAAAATGCATCAAACATTTTGAAAACTTGTATGATAGCGGAGAGCAATTTCAAGAATCGCATCATCTATTTTCCAGTGACCTAGATATATTCGGTGAGAATAGTCTATTTGCCCTACTTAATCGAGCAAATACCTTCGATGGTGTTCACTACCTCAATAATGTCTTACTTCAAAAGCCGAGCAAGTCAGAAATTCTTGAAAGACAAGAAGGCATTAAGGAACTAGAAAGTCAGGTAGATTGGAGGCAAAATTTTGCAAATGCCTTGTTTGATATCGAAGGAGGGCATCAAAGAGACCTTGCCAGTGAAATTGATGATGAGCTCCAAGTTGACCTCACATTTGCTAATGCCAAGGCACTAAAGCTTTATAGACAAGCGATCCCCTTTCTTTGGCTTGCTGTCATTTGTCTATATTTTATCAATGTAAGTCTTGCCAATTCAACTGCAACAGTTCTATTTTTCTTGAACCTAATTCTCACCTTGCGAAGAGCGAAAGAAACAGGCAGTGTACAGAACCACCTTTCTAAGGCAAGTATCATGTTAAGGAGCTACAAGCAAGCTGTGATGCTTGCCTTCAATAAAGACTGGAATTCTAGCCTCCTCAGTAAGAAAGTTGCGTACCATAAAAGCGCATCGGACAAAAATCAATCTGTGCAAGTATTGTCACAGCTACAAAGCATCATAGAGCATCTTGACTTCAGGCTTAATCTTATTCCTGCAGTCGTCTTAAATGGACTGATTCTTTGGGATTTTCGCGTCCTTAGTAGACTTTCAAAGTGGAAGGATGAACATAGTGGAAAACTAGATGATCTATTTGAATTTATTGGGATTTTGGAGGGGCTCAGTTCTCTTGCTACCTATGCCTATAATCATCCTAAGCACGTCTATCCTGAAATAGAAGAAACCTACTTTCAACTTCAGGCAAAGGGTATCAAACATCCCCTTATTCCAAATGAACAGAATGTTAGCAATGACTTTACTATTGAGCAAGGAAAACATCTAAGTATTATCACAGGATCCAATATGTCAGGGAAAAGCACCTTGCTCAGAACAATCGGTATCAATATGGTCTTGGGTTATACCGGTACAAGGGTAGCTGCGGAAAGCTTTCACTTTCCGATTGTTACCTTAATTAGCTATATGAGGATTAAGGATATCTTAGAGGAGAGCGTATCCACTTTTAAGGCAGAACTCAATAGAATAAAACTTATACTCGATACCTTGGTAGTCGATAAGTCTTGCTTTCTACTCATTGATGAAATGCTAAGGGGCACAAATAGCAAGGACAAACTCACAGGATCCATCGGCATTGCAAAACGGCTACTCAGTGAGAAGACCTATGCCATGATTGCGACACACGACATCAAGCTGGCCGAACTCGGAAATGAAGAAGAAGCTGGAATAGCTAACTACTACTTTGACATCGACTACTCTGAGGGAGACCTAGTCTTCGATTACAAGGTGAAAGAAGGCATCTGTGAAAACTTCAATGCCTCCTTCTTACTTACCCAGATAGGCATCCAAATGGAAGACTAGCCACAAAAATATAGGCCCAAGAAAGCAAACTATTTCTTTTCCAGACCTGGACTTCTTTCTATAAATTCATCATATAGCAAGGTATGCCTACTT
>CAZMYK010000174.1:0-7637 GCA_964570435.1 uncultured Saprospiraceae bacterium
GGATGTACTGGTAACGCTCTTGGTATTCTAAAAGGAGCTCAGGCTTCTCTTGAAATCTCTCGATCACCCAGAGAATCATATCATTGTAGTCAAATCTTTCACGAGCCGCCATCAGGCGCTTGTAGTTTGAGAACTCTTGGATTCCAGCAATCAACTTCTTAAGCGGTTTTTCAGCTTTTTTAACCTTAGCAATATTTTGGTCTCCTTTCTGATTGCTCCCTGACTTTCTCTTGTATTGGAAGTCTACATTCGTAGGATCATTTACCCACTTGATTTGTTCCTTACAAAAAGTAGTTAATTCTTCAACATCCCAGCCTTCCTGCTTGACGGTTGAAAACAGTGCCATGAGAGGTCTTCTCTCGTAGTAGCGGTTACCCGTAAAACGTTTGAGATAGTGATCATCTGGAAACTCGTCAATGATCGTCTGAATAATCTCGACCTGTTCTAATTCCGAAACAGCTTGTAGGTCATAGTAACCACCAAAGTACTCAATATGCTCCTGAATTACCTTCGTGCAGAAGGCGTGGAAGGTGTAGATTGCTACATTGTAGGCCTCTGGACCTATGAAGGTTAACAAGCGTTTCCGCATGGCCACAGCTCCGGCATCTGTGAATGTTAGGGCAAGGATGTTCGAGGCCTTGGCATCCGTGTTCTCTAGAATGAATCCAATCCTAGCTGCCAAGAGCTGGGTCTTTCCAGTTCCCGGACCAGCTATCACTAGGACAGCTCCATCGGTCTTTTCAACCGCCTGCCTTTGGGCTTCGTTAAGCTGACTAAGTGCTTTTTCAAAGGAGGCAGTATACTGGGACTTCTGGTCGAAAAGAGAAATTTGCGTCATTAGCTCGAGAAGGTCAATTTCTGAACGGGCAAGTTAGGGAAAATGTATGGGACCGTTCAAAAGTAAGATGAAAAGTCTACGATCTAAGCTTGTTCATTCAGCTGCTACAGATATGAAATAATACGCTATAAGAGGTCACAAATTCTATGTAAATTCACTCCTATAGTCATATATCATTATTTTAGTCTAGTTTCCTAACAATGCTAGACATTAACCTACATCTAAATCAACCAACAAAATGGACAACTCAAAACTTCCCCTAGCACCCTATGAAATTCGAAAAATCAACAAGGAGCTTCTAGACCCTGACGGAATCTTCTTCGTCACCGCCCCTAACGGTATGCACGTACGATTTGAAAGCATCATCGACTTCGCTCTTTTGATGCCAGCTGAGCACCCCGTAAGATCAATCTTCAAAAAAAGAACCAATCTACAATCGGCATTGACGATTGTTGCAGCCCTTGAAGAGGAGAAAAACAATAAGTTTACTTGGAAGCAAGATTGGATCAGTGGAGAAACAGAGAGAATCCTCTGCGGAGAGTCCTACAGGAATGAATTTAAGGCAAGCGCATTTAAATGTCCACCCCCAGATCTTCAACAACGAAGTAATATTCCATGGTGGACTTGGTTGTTGAATGAATATCAAAAGAATGTCTATGGCTATTCAACGGAAGTGGTCGGCATTATCAATGGAAGTAGGATACTGAGGCCGACTTTAACAGATCGAAAAACCATTGTTTTCGATAGACCTCATGACATTGGTGAAAACGAGCAAATCAATTTTACGCTACACATTACCTTAACTGATGATCAGACTTCAGAGGAAATTAGAATTGAAGTACCGCTAGCATTCGCGCAATAATGATAACTTAGCCTAGTCATGTTTTTGATTAGGCTAAGTTTTTTTCTTTTACTATTAGGCACCTTCCAAGCGCTGAAAAGCCAATCTTGTGCTCAGCTAGTCCACATCCAGCTGCAAAAAGACAATCCCAATTTAGAATCCCTGGGATCAAGCTGTCAAGAATCGGCCTTTAATATTCTCGATAGCTTGTTTAGCGTCGTCCATGAAAATCTAAAGATTGATTCCCAAGGATTTTACCTCCAACTTCAAGAACAAGTAGTTTCACGAATTCCTGATTCGGATGGATCCGTCCTAATGCAAGGCCAGTACCATTTCAATCTTGGTTTACATCAAAAGAACCTAAACGATTTGAATGGTGCCAATGCAAGCTTTGACCATATTCTTGGACTTTTTGACCTTACTTCTAAGCTTCCCAGAAATCAAGCAGAAATTGTCAATCTGACCCTCCATCAATTATCAGAAATTGCAGCTCTCGAGTCTAACTACCACCAAGCCATCAAACATCTAATATACAGCATAGATATAGAGAACAATAGCGTCGAAGGCACTGGTAGTAGACCACTTACGGAGTCCTCATTCAATCGATTAGGAATTATCTACTCCAACCTAGGGGAGAATAAAAAAGCCTATGAATATTTCAAGGAGGGTAATGCCGCTATGAAAAGAGCAGCCACTAATCTTCCAAAGAAAAGTCTTTCTAAATTCCTTTATATTTTCATTGGCTACTTCAACTATGAGGTGGAGGCAGCCTTAGAGCTTAATTACTTAGACGAAGCTTCTGAAGTTCTACAAATTATTGACCATCTAAAACTTGCGGACCATCGTAGAAATTTTAAGCCAGAAATTCTTAAGGCAAGCTACTTTAACAAATTAGGACAAAAAGATTCCATGAATCTTCATCTGGCAAGAGCTTTAAAAATCGCTGATTCAGAGCAGAATCGCTTTGACGATCTGCTTACCTACCACCTTACCAAGGGGCTCTTCTTTAAATCTGACGAGCAAATGGAAGAAGCACTTAGTTCTCTAGATAGTGCCTTGCACATGAGCCAGGCTTTGCAAGAAATCAGCCCGAAGTGGTCAAAAGAAATGCTTAGATCAAGGCTTGAAAAGGTAGTAGTCCTCGAGCAACTACAACGCTATGGAGAGCTTGTGAACGAGGTTGAACTATTCCTATCAGAAATAAATATAAAACTAGCGGGCGCACTTATTTTCGAAGATCGACTCGAGCACATAGATGAATTTTATCCCTTGTTCGAAAAAACCTTAGACATTATTTCTGAATTTTATCCTGAACGCATGGACCTCGCATTTGAACTTATTGAATGCACGAAGGCGGTCAGTTTGTATAAAGATGCAACGCTAGCTGTCCGTTCTAAGAATAGTAAGAGAGATAGTCTTATTTTGGTCTATAAAAATCTGACTGCTGCATATAGCAAAAAGACTTTAGAAAGTCGTTCACAGACTTCTTCAGCAAAACTTCGACAAGCTTTGTATGAAACCGAAAAGCTACTAGAAAAGGTTAAAGCTGAAATACAAGAAGACCATGCCACAGAACCACTAACTAATCTCGCTCACTATCAGTCATCAATGAAGAAAAGATCTGTTCATGTCCTTACATTTGCAGGTAAAAACAACTATTATTTTCAGCTGATCACTTCAACAGGCACAAGATTAATCAAGCTACCTCTCGATACGATTAACTCTAACGTCGAAAAACACTTGCTTGCCTTAAACAATTACAAGACATTTGACTTCGAAGATTCAGGTCATCAATTGTATTCACTATTGGAAGATGTCCTAACATACAATAACACTCAAAACATCATTTTTTCAGCTGACGGTTTGCTTACACAAATCCCACTTGAAAGCCTTCGGAATCATTCCGGAGATTTTATGCTGGACCACTACAATTTCTACTATAGTCCATCTGCAAGGATTAAGTACTTTCTAGAAGAGTCTAAGACTCCAAGGGAGATTAAGGCAGCGATCTTCAGACCTAGTGCCCAAGAAAATGAAGTTCCATTAGACTTTGCTATTGAAGAAGCAACAGAACTTACAGAGCTTTTGAAGGCTGATCTATTTGAGAAGGAGGCAGCCAACAAGGAAAGTTTCATTAAGCAAAGTGAGGAATACGGAATACTACATCTAGCGACTCATGCACGGGGGATTGATAAGGATCCAAGTCTATCCTATATTACCTTTACCAAGAGCAAGCTGGGCTTCGATGAGATTCGATCTCTAGTTCTGCAAGCTGAGCTAGTCTGTCTTTCTGCTTGTGAGACCAACATAGGACAAAACTATAATGGTGAAGGAGTACAAAGTCTTGCAAGAAATTTTATCGCTTCCGGAGCCAAATCAGTCATCTCAAGTCTTTGGTCTATACCTGATCAAACTACTTCAGAAATAACAGTCTCTTTCTACCGCTACTTAAAAAAAGGTATGTCAAAGTCATCCGCACTTCGCCAAGCCAAAATGGACTTCATAGAAGCACATCCCTACGAAGGAAGACATCCCTACTATTGGGCCGGCTTGACTTTGAATGGAAATGATGCCGCCCTCTATCCTTCTCGTGCAAAATGGTATTGGGGCCTGGGAATCGTGGGCTTACTTATTGTCCTTTTGATTATCTACAAATTCTTTAAACCACTTCGTCCTAGAGAATTTAAAATGGTCTTGGGGTAGGTCGGGAAGGTATACCGTGGCGCTATCCAATTCCCCTCTAAACAGAAACATTTCGGCAACCCAGTAGTCCTTCATTGTTATGTCAAGGGATTCGTTTGCCTGAATTTTTTGCTTTGAAGCAGCAAGCTCACTTCCAGCCCTGAATTCAGCAAAAATCTTGCTCAGCTCATCCTCACTCCCTCTTACAATCGGCCAAAAAGGCTCCTTGTACTCCATTGCATACAATACCTCCTCCTTAGCAAACATTGACCTAGACAAAAAGAAGGCAATAAAAAGGATGAGGATTCCAAGCCCTATTAAGAGACCCTTTCTTAGCAAGTTTCGCCTCTTAGCTTGAAAAAGCACATCCCTCATGTCCACTTCAGCAAGTCCCTTAGAAATCGTTCTCGCTAAGATGGACCGGTCATACTCCTCTTTCAACAAGGGGTCAGCATCCATCCGGAGCTTAAAGGACTTTGCTTCGTCTTCGGCCATTAGGCCATCCAGGTAACGTTCTACATTATTAATCTCATTCATCTATCTAAGCATGTTTTCAAGTTTAGGATTCTCATTAATCAGGCCTACCAGTTCCTTAAAACACTTACTTTTTTTCTTGCGTGCCATCATATCGCTCTTGTAATTCATATAGATGGCAATTTCTTTCATGTTGTATCCGCTGGCCCAATACATCAGGACCTCACGACAATTTCTACCGAGCCTGCCTAAAACAAGCTGGATCAGACCCTTCTTTTCTTGATCTATCATCAAGGAAAGTGCTTCATCTCCATCTGTTAATTCGAGACTACCTTCCTCTTCGATGGGATTCGTTCGAAGTCCCTTCTTCAGTCCGCTCTTGTAGGATCTCTTGGCAATAACAAGGATGTAATTATGCAAATCCGTAGTAAGAATAAAGTCCTTTCTACGAATCACCGAATTAGCAAACGTGATGATAGCGTCGGTGAAAATTGAATCAAAAACGTTCTTTGGCCAACCTTGAGTCCTAATCATCTTTTTGAAGCTATTTCTCAGCTTCCGATCATTATACAGAAAGGTAATCACCTCGTCGCGTCCAGTCTTCCCAGATCTTATCTTACCGAGCATCCTATTTACATCCGGAAGCTTATCTGTCATTAGGTGTATTTTAGAAGAGAAAATATGACCCTGAATTTAGAAAAACTTCTTAGAAATCATGACAAAGACAGCCAACTTACCAGAAATAGGGACTTTTTCATCATTGCAAATGCTAGATAAGTGAGAATAATTGCTCGTAAGGGTGCCTAATTCGTACTAGGGAAAACACTTGTGTATTAGCAAAACAAAGCAACCGACAAGGTATTACAAGAAGGGAAGCTCCTACTCCTCTAGACCTGCCCGACCTAATTCATACTGATAGAATGCATCACCAAGTCGATCTAAGAAGGGTAAGCCTATTTCGTCATACTCGTATTCTCCATCGTTGTAGGTCTCGTTTGCATTGACATGCAGACTCGCCGCAAGAAAAAATTCAAGATTATTTTTTTCATCGACTATATATGCGCAATCTGTTAAGTAGCCGTATGCAAATCCTACCTTATTGTAGATCTTTATGTGACCAGGTATCTTTTCCTTAGAATCGCCATACATCAAGAATTTTACATAGCCATCGTAGTAGTAGGGCTCAAGTCTTCCTCCTGATGCTTCGACTTGTGTATCGTAAATAGGTGCCTTTGATTGCCCAGGATACATCGACATGGTCTTGTACAAAAGCTCATAGTCCTCCTTTCTCAAATCAAACCTGCCATCTTGCAAGACAACCGCAATTAAACTTTCTTGAAGATCCCTCAACGCAACGAAATTCTTCGCCGAAAAGTCAAAAGCCTCTTCGACCAGTTCTCCCTCAGAATCTATATATGCCTTTCCCTTAAGCGTTTCAGCAAGCTCTTCGTAGCCTGGCTTTTCCGAATACTTAGCAGCTTGTTCGTAGACTAAGGAATCCCCTTTGTAGAAACGAAATGGATTAGTATGCCTATTTTCTTCAGCTGAGTATCCGCTGACCCCGACCCTGTGTACAATCCTAGAATTTTTGAAGATGCCTTTCTCTCTTAGTTTTCGATTGATTTCATCAGGACCTAGGAACTCGTAAAGTCGGTTGTAGGCATCATTATCACTAACAACAAAGACCTTGTGGATGTAGTGTGCAATAGTAGCTAACTTGTCTTCTGCCGTAGAATCCGAACTGACAGGACTTTGAGGTGGATTTCTTGGAGCATCTATCTCCAAAGCAGTGCCCGAATCAATTAATATTCCCTGTTTCTGAAGTTCATTCAACTTCTCAAGGGCTAGAAATGCCACGGGCATTTTCACGGTAGAAGCTGGGTAGAAGTAGGTTAGTGAATCAATGCGAAATTCAAAAGGTGTCAGTTCTACTTTTCCTCTTAGATCGCGATCTACTTGAACATAACGAACCTGTAGTTCATACTTTTCAGCGTCCTCAAAAACCTCCTGTAGAATCGTGTCTCCCTCGATATTGAGAAAGGAGATTTCACCCAAGTGATCGTTGCTTGCGCATGATGATAGAATTATCATCGAAGTAAGCAGGAGGAAGAATTTAGTACTAAGCATTAATCTAGGGATTGTTAAGAGTCATAAGGTCCAGCTTCTAATATAAAGCACTTATTTCAAGCAAAAAAACTAATTCTTTCTTTACGCTAGCCAAAGTCCTGCATACTATCGTTTGAAGTGTAGACTCGTCAGTACCATAGCTGCTTTAGAAGGTTCTTCGCTTTCAAACTTGACATATAAGTCATGGACACCTTCTATCCCATTAACAGGAATAGTACTTGCTTCTGGCTCATTGTGTTCCTTTGAATCCACATCTGCAAAGCCAAAAGCTGGCGAGCTGAGGTCATCTAGAATGAGACTCATCTTTCCTCCCGCCATATAGTCCGAATTAGATTGGGTAGTGGCAGTAATGGACGCAATTTCTGCAAAATCTATTTCTTTGAATAAGAGGTAGCTATCGTGATTTCCTATCAAAACGGTGATCTTCTCAGTAATTCCAGGAATCTGACCAGGCTCAATATCCATCTTCGTTGCGTCTTGCATTTCATCGTAGTCCAGAGCTGAAATCACTGAGCTTCTTAACATCTTGGTCTCCGTTGTGGAAATCGGATCAGCCTTAGGAGTTCCCCTATCAACATAGGTGGCATTCATAATGTAGGTTCCACCGGCCTCTTTTCCAGATGGTAATACTAGTTGATGATCGCCTGCCAGTGGTAGGGCTTTCTCATCTGTTTT
>CAZMYK010000175.1:0-2991 GCA_964570435.1 uncultured Saprospiraceae bacterium
TATCCTGCAACAATTGAGATAATCCCGATCCCCAAAAAATGTTGTCACCTAGAATTAAAGCAACAGAGTCATCTCCTATAAAGTTGGCACCGATCACGAAGGCTTGTGCAAGACCGTTAGGAACTTCTTGTGCAGCATATTCAAACCTGCACCCCAACTCTTTGCCATCTCCTAATAACCTCCTGAAAGAAGACTGATCTTCCGGTGTGGTGATAATTAATATCTCTTTGATTCCTGACAGCATTAGTACTGACAGAGGATAGTAGATCATAGGCTTATCATAGATGGGCATAAGTTGCTTGCTAATCGCCTTAGTAATTGGATATAGTCTAGTTCCTGAACCTCCCGCAAGGATTATTCCTTTCATTTAGATTTCTTCTTTACTACACTTGTTGCAAAAATGAAACCAATTCAAAGTTGACAGTGAAAATCTCTATTTAGATGTAGAATTCTTGCACGCTACCTAGAGGAAAATTAAAATAATGACTCTTTAGATGAGAATACTAAGTCTACTTAGACATTTACTAAGTGACAACAAGAGCTTCAATGTTGATTGATATTTTGCAGAAAAAAATGAGTTTAAGATCTTTTATGTTGCACACTTTCGCCATCTGCTTGTCCTTGTTCGAGCTTAGTGGACAGAGTTTAACATCGACTTACATCGGAGGAACCTTGGGCACTAAACTTAATGTATATGATAATTCGTGTTCGGGCATTATAGGTCTTCAACTGCCAGAAAATGATTTTTATATCGTGACAGGTGTAGATGTCAGCTATTCGTTTCGAAGTGTAAGCCCTTTTTCTACTTCTCAGCAGCGCTCATTCTTAGAATTTTTAAATAATGGATCTTCTGAACCGGAAGTGAGTGGACCTCCAGTCCAGTTTCAGAATCCTCTTCCTTATTCTCGCTCTGGGCTGGACATTGCCAATGGCACCTACCCAGGGGGTACTAACTTACAATTTGCTTTGCGAATTAAAAGTGAAGACCTAACGGATCTGAGTGTTACAGAATGCAATAACTTGAGGCACTACGTCGAAGACGCTTCATGGACTATTACGGTTCACTACACCCAAGGTCCAAAGGTGGGCATTAACACAGATGCGCCTGAGGCCTTGCTTGATGTGAATGGAAAGATCATGATATCTGATGATGCTTATTCAGCAAGGGAAGGAATGGTAAAATATGATGCTATGTCTAAAGAGTTTTCTGGCTATAATGGTAGCGAATGGAAGTCTCTTTCAAAGGCTGGTGTCGTAGAAGATCTTGACGGAGATACTAAAATAACACTGGAAGCTTCTCCTGGCTCTGATGAAGATGAAATTACACTTCTATTTGATGGTCTTGAGAGGTGGAAGTTCTTTGACAATAGAATTGAGCAACTTCTGTCAGGAGGTAACCTATTCATGGGAAAAGGAATTGGAGGAACGCAATTGGGATCAGATAATACAGTATATGGGAACCAAGCTTTTGTATCTAACGCTGGTGGCGTAAGCAATGTAGCAATAGGTAAAGAGTCAATGTCTAGCAATACTTCTGGATATGAAAATACCGCAATGGGTAAGCAGAGCTTGCTATTTAATACTGGTGGTTATCAGAACACAGCCGTGGGTTTTCAATCTTTAAGCTCAAACACAGAGGGCTTTAGAAATGTAGGAATAGGTTCGCTTGCACTTTCAGGAAACGAAGATGGTATTGATAATATTGGGATTGGTGTGAGAACATTGGCGGTATTAAATGATGGAATAGGCAACATTGGAATTGGCTATAATGCTGGTAGTAAAATTGTGGGCCAGAATTACAATACTGTTATAGGGCATCGAGCATTTTTAGATGCAGCAGGAGCACATAATACCATTATCGGTTCTTTTACCAGGAGCAGATTTCTACTACAAAATATGGACAGTACTACAATAGTAGGATATGATGCTAGGGGATCAGATGCTTCTGTTTCATTAGGCGCTGGATCTTCTAGCAGCTTCCGGTGTATGGCACTAGGTTCACAATCAGATGCTAGTGAGGAGTCTATAGCTATAGGTCGAAGAACTGATGCCAAAGGCTTTTCGGTCTTAATCGGGAATGGCAGTAGTGTTGAAACTCTTAGCACCCCAGCACGAGCTGTAGGACTAGGAAACAATGTTAAAACAGGTTGGTATTCTGTGACCATAGGAAGTGGTGCTTCGACAGCAAATGCGAAAAAAAGTGTTGCAATCGGTAGAAATTCCGATTCTGGAAGTGAATCTGTCAGTGTGGGTTATTTGGCTGATGCAACAACTGATGCTGTAGCAATAGGTGAAAGTGCGATTTCTCAAAATAGTGGTGTTGCTATAGGCAGGGAATCTGATGCTGGAAGTAACGCAGTTGCTATAGGAGAGACAGTTAATGCCGGAGATAATGAAGTGAGGATAGGGAAATCCTCTGTTACAAGCATAGGTGGGCCACAAGCTTGGACGAATCTGTCAGACAAGCGGTACAAGAAGTCGATTAGAGGAAACGTGCCAGGTCTCGATTTTATTAGTCTCTTAGAACCCATTACCTATCAACTTAACACAGAACTTCTAAGGGCTGAAAACGGCTCAGATTCTGACTTTTCTGAAACTGCAAGTATGAATTATAGCGGCTTCTTAGCTCAAGACGTAGAAAAAGCTGCTCTAAGTCTAGGTTATGATTTTTATGGTGTGGATCGTCCTCAAGAACGTGGTGGGAAATATGGTCTACGATATGCTATCTTCGTAGTACCACTAGTGAAGGCGGTGCAGGAACAACAGCAGATTATAGAAATCCAAAAACAAAAAATCACCTCGCTAGAGAAAAGACTCGATGCAATTGAAGAGCGGATTAATCAAGAGGGACAGTAATTTGGACGTGCGTCCCTGTGCCACGACCATTGCTAATTAGATCGATAATTTTTATGCGTTGCTTTTCAGACTTTCGAATTAGTTTGATTCTCTCTGAACTGATCTTCGTGCCTAAGGAATTTTTATGGCTTGCCG
>CAZMYK010000175.1:3001-7569 GCA_964570435.1 uncultured Saprospiraceae bacterium
TCTGTAGTTGTTTTGCCCTCTGGCGCCCCACCCCATTGTCTACTACATTTATCTCAAGTTCTGACTTGAGCTTGATGAATGTAATACTAATCTTCCCATTGTGGTCAATATTCTTCAAACCATGAATTAGGGCATTCTCTACGAAGGGCTGTACAATCATGGATGGGATAAATGTAGTAGATGGGCTGTGTAGATTTTTTAGCTCTATTGTATAGTCAAACTTTTCGTTAAATCTCAGTTTTTCCATTTCTAGGTATAGCTCTAGCATTTCTATTTCATCTTTTACCGATACTTTTTCTTTTTCGGTGTTCTCGAGTATCGAACGTAGCAGCCTACTAAATTTGGTGAGATACATAGCTGCGTTTTTATTATCGTTCTTGATGATGAAATATCGAATAGAATTTAGACAATTAAACAGAAAGTGGGGGTTCATTTGAGACCGGAGGGCAAGAATTTGTAGTTTTTGAATGGATGTCTTCCACTCTTTTTCTCGATTCTTTAAGTTCCGTCTATTTAATATTTGTACTACCACAACCAATAAAATTGCTATTAACAGAAAGGCCAAGAGAATTTTTAACCAAGTCTGAAAGGTATTTAGATTGAATCGCTCTTTTACAAGTGTTATAGGTTCGGAATATATATAGTCTCCAGTATGCGGGCTTACACAACGAACTTGAAAAGTGCTTCGCCGTTCATCTGCTATGCTAACAGTGACTTGTTCATTCCTATTGTTAACAACCCAATTTGCTTCTTGATTGTCACTCTGAATAGAGTATTCGTAGTTAATTTCTTGATAGTTTGTAGAATTGATCGCACGAAATGAAAAAGTGACTTCCCTTGTTGAAGGCCTTAAGGAAATCAACCTATTGTCCCAAACGCCAATAGTGGAATTGAATTTTTGATTTCTAGTTTCGATATCATAAACATAAATTCCCTTTGGGTTATTTATGATGGGTAGGTCAACTAATTGATAGCTACTTACAGTATTTTTTTCCCCTATCCATATTTGGTTATTAATGTCCTTCTCAATTGCATTGGCATACACATATGGATTGTTATTCTCGTCATATAGAGGCACCAAGAAGGGCTTGTCGAAGTCAAAGAGATTGATTCCCGACCTACCTTCTTGCTGATATATTTGTGTTGTGAGATATTGACCTTCTCGAATCTTCACTGCGGAAATTGTGACACTATTCCCGGCCTCCTTTTCAAAGCGGTAATCCTTCCAAGTTTTCGTAGATTTATTGAAGAGGGCAATTCCTGCTCCCCACGTAGTACAAATGAGTAAATTGCCATCATCATAGATATCCTGAATTTGGTGATTTCCTTCTCCATCTGGTAAGGCTGCATTGTAGAAGGTCATAGGGTAGTGCAATAGTGAGTCTTGGTTCTGATGTCTGGCAAACAATCCGGCATTTCCACCAAAGTAGTAGTAACCTGACTTGGAGTCTAAATATCCTTTCCTAATTCCATTCGGATTATGACCAGAAACATTCTTATCAGCATACTTTTCTCCAGGTCGATCAACAGATACTATAGAACCCTTGGAATCTATAACTATGAAACCTTGGACACTAGCAACCAACATCTTGTAAGAGTATGAGTCGACAATATCGTGCACAAATATTGACTGTGATTCCGATTTGATTGAAATATCTGTGATGAACTTAATGGCATCAGTTATGGGATTGTATATTGCAAGACCATTTTCAGCACAAGAAAAGTAGTACATGCCATCACGATCTTGCGCTACACTCATCACTAGACTTTCTTGTTTTGATTGATTATCAAACAGTTTTATCTTATTCCAGACCTTTCCATCCCATCTGTGAAAGCCATTTGAGCTAGCAAGCCAAATAAATCCTCTTCTATCCTCGTATAATTTTTCTTTTCCAAATTCAGGAAAATCTGCCTGAAAAGATTTGATTTTGCTAAGTAGTTGGCATGAAGATGTCAAGCTGTGGAGGGTCAATACTAGAATAGTAAAGTATTTCACTTCTCTAAAAGATTGCGCTTCGAAGAGGAAACCTTAACCTTGTCTCCATTGGACATGAGCAGGTAGCCGCCATCTGATTTAACATATTCGGCTACATGTTGTTCGTTGACAACTATCGAATTGTGTACTCGCACAAAGTAACTTTGATTCAGCAAACTATGTATGTACTTCAGCGTTTTGGCTATAAAGACTGTTTGATTTACCGTTATGATATGGACATAATTAGACTCAGACTTGCAATAAATAATGTCGGAGGGACTAATAAACGTAATACCTTTTGAAGTAGGAACTTTGATTTTTTTGTCCCTTTGTGATGTCACTAATTTTAATAGCAAGTCAGTCTGATTAAGAGCGGTTTTACTAGATATATTTTTTTCGGCTTTTTCCACAGCTTCTTTGATTTCAATAGTTTCAAATGGCTTGAGAATGTAGTCGCATGCATTTTGCTTAATTGCTTGAATTGCAAAGCGCGAGTAAGCAGTGGCAAAAACAACTTCAAAATCTAAGTCTTTGGTAGACTTTAGTAATTCGAAACCGTCCTTCTTAGGCATGTCAACATCTAAAAATACTAGGTCAGGTCTAACCTCGTCAAGACCAGCTTCCGCTTTTTCGACATGATTATAAGTGAATATTTGGTGTTGAAATGGAAAGAGTCTTTCTAGCTCAATTTTAAGCATTTCAGTGGACTTCTTTTCGTCATCAATGAGGACAATCTTCATGTATTGAAGTTAAGCATTTAATGCATTGATAATTATAACTTTAGACAGAGATTTTAAAAATTTTTCAAGGGAGAATTGAAAAGTAGTCTCTGCTTCAATAACAAAGAGGCAAATTCACTTCTTTATTAAGGATTAAAAGGGTGAATATTGCCGTAGTTTTGAGTTAAAAGGAAGTCCTAAACTAATTGACAATGCTTTAATTTCCGTACATTTTACTGTAGTAGGACTTGTAGGTTCCAGATGTGACATTCTCAAGCCACTCTTTATTCTCTAGATACCAGTCTATTGTTAGTGAAAGCCCTTCTTCGAACTGAAGGGATGGTTCCCAGCCAAGATCATCCTTAATCTTAGTTGCATCTATTGCATACCTCATATCATGCCCAGCACGGTCTGTTACATATGTAATCAGATTTTCAGAAGATCCTTCTTTGCGGCTTAGTTTCTTGTCCATTAACTTACAAAGGAGCTTGATTAAATCAATATTTCGCCACTCATTGTGACCACCAATATTATAGGTTTGTCCAATTTTCCCATTGTGAAAAATGGTGTCAATTGCTCGCGCATGGTCCACAACATAAAGCCAATCTCTTACATTAACACCTGCCCCATAAACAGGCAGAGGCTTTTCCTCTAGAATATTATTAATAAAGAGAGGTATTAACTTTTCAGGAAATTGATTTGGTCCATAATTATTAGAGCAATTCGAAAGAACAACAGGAAGTCCATAGGTATGATGAAAGGCTCTTACGAAGTGGTCAGAACTCGCCTTAGATGCTGAATAGGGAGATCTAGGATCATAGGCCGTGTTTTCATAGAAAAAACCTTTCTCACCCAATGATCCATAGACTTCGTCTGTAGATACATGGTAAAATAGATGGCCTTCTTCTTTTCCCCAAGTATTTTTTGCTGCTTGCAAGAGTGATGCCGTTCCTAGCACATTGGTTTTAATGAAAATCAGTGGGTCCGAAATCGACCTATCTACATGTGATTCAGCAGCAAGGTGAATCACATCAGTAATTTCATTTTCCTTAAAAAATTGAGAAAGAAAGTCTAGATCCGTTATGTCACCATGAACGAAGTGATAGTTTTCAGCCTCTGTTACTTCAACAAGGCTTTCTAAATTACCTGCATAAGTGAGGGCATCAAAATTAAATATTTGATAGGATGGGTACTTTTGTACAAATAACTTTACGACGTGAGACCCAATAAATCCAGCACCTCCAGTAATTAGTATGTTTTTTCCCATATTTTATATGATCATTCCAGCTGCAACGGTGTTGTTGGTTGCTTCGTCGATTATGATAACGCTTCCTGTGATTCGATTCTTGCGATATGCATCAACAAAAAGTGACTTAGTAGTTCTGATGCTGATTCTGGCAATTTCATTCATCTTAATTTCCTTGTTTTCCATATCTCTGTGAAGGGTGTTGATGTCGAGCCGGTACTTTATCTCTTTCACAATACACCTTACTTCTTGCGATGTATGGAGGATAGCATACTTTCCTCTTAGTTGTAGGGCCTTATCGCTGCTGAACCAACAAATCATTAATTCTATATCCTGCGTAACTGTAGCAGAATTATTAGGTCTAACAATCATATCACCTCGTCCTATATCAATGTCATCTTCTACAAGGACTGTGACTGATTGAGGAGGAAAGGCTTCATCTTGTTCACCATCAGGGCCTTGAATTTTGGAAATTTTTGAGGTGAATCCTGAAGGAAGTAACATGACTTGATCGCCTTTTTTTAGAACCCCGCCAGCCACTCGCCCTGCATATCCCCTGTAGTCATGGAATTCATCGTTATAGGGTCTAATCACCGACTGGACAGGAAAGCGCACATCAATGAAATTA
>CAZMYK010000176.1:0-7548 GCA_964570435.1 uncultured Saprospiraceae bacterium
GCGTACTTGGAAACAGGTACCGGGGGTTCGAATCCCCCTCTCACCGCTTAGGAAAGAGCCATTCTGCAATCGGATGGCTCTTTTTTTATCTCCGATTAGTATCGTCTACCGACATAGATTCGAAACTTTAGACTTCTTATTTCAAGCGCACTTCCATCATTATAGTCGAATTCTGGGCTATGTTCTAGTCTTAGGCCTATAAAGTGTTCCTCCCAATGGTAGGAGGATGCAAGTGTCAGATTATAGTGAGGGATGGCAATAATGGAGGATCTACTTCTATGTGGTGCATACCTAATTTCAAGTCCAGATCGGAGAAGTGCACTTAGAGACCATCTGCCAGAAACATAGTTATATCCATATCCTCCTTGGGGCCATAAGCTTAGTCGCACAAAGCGAGCATATTTATCATCATAGATATCTGTAATTCGGGACCTATAGAAAGAAACGGGTAGACCTACAATCCAGCTTCCAGCTGAAGTCAATTGGCGTTCATTAAAACGAAGCGCTGCCCTCAGCGAATACCTCTGGTCATTTTCAATAAAGAATGAATTAAATCTATTAAAAAAAAAGAAATTGTTATTGGACAATGTCTTTAGGCCGTCCTCCCTTAGAGCACTGATCGATTCATAACCTTGCACATACTTGAAGTCATAGTGGAAGTGAAACTTTTGTAAAAACACGTTAATATTAAAGCCTGTTCCTAGGGACTTCGAGGATCCTATCGTAAGATCAGAAAAAGAGGTGTGAGGTAGCCCCATGAAGAGTTCAGCCTTGCCCCATTTGAAGTAAAATCCAGTAGACCAATTGTGATTACGAAACAGTGTGGTAGCACTCCCGTTCTGACTTCCTATAATCGCAAAGTCTTTGAAGGTTGTATGGAATTGGAAGGTATTATCCTTGACGTAAGATTGGACAAAGTTGGTGTCAGTTTGCGCCGATACTGCAATATTGACACATAGAATTAGTAAGATGCTTATCCTCATCTAACACAAAACTATTACAATAATTATTAATTTGTGAAAAACTTATCGACCTTTGCGCGCTTATGAAAGAAGAATACAAAAAATGGTACTCTCCGACCCTAAGTAAGGACATTGAAATGCTTGTTTTTGGTCATGCAGGATATCCTATTATACTTTTTCCAACAACCTTAGGAAAATTTTACGAATGCCGTGATTTTCAGTTAATTGATTCTGTGAAATGGTTCTTGGACGAAGGCCTTGTTCAGATTTTCTGTCCAGATAGCGTCACCGATCTCAGCTGGTACAACAAAAATATCCATCCCGCTGAAAGAGTGAAGAATCATATGTGGTATGATGCCTTCATCATGGAGGAGGTTGTCAATCCTATTTGTCACCAGAAGGGACTTTCTAAGGTCGCTGTTGCAGGACCCTCCTTTGGAGGCTACCAAGCAGCAAATTTTGCCTTCAGGCATCCTGAGAAAGTGAGCCACCTTTTCAGCATGAGTGGTTCATTCAACATCAAGTCATTTATGGATGGCTATTATGACGACAATGTCTACTTCAATAATCCTGTAGACTTCCTGCCTGATAGTAATCATCCCGATCTTTGGAATATGAAAATCATACTAGGAGTAGGAGAATGGGATATCTGCCTTGCGGCAAATCAGGAATTATCCGCCATCCTTGACAGAAAGAACATTCCACATTGGTATGATCTTAGAAAATGGGCAAAGCACGACTGGCCCATTTGGAGAGATATGTTTCCTCATTATTTATCAACATTATAAAAAAGTAACATGAAAAAAATAGGCATATTATTCGGTAGAGAGGAAACATTCCCTCAAGCCTTCATAGACAGGGTTAATTCAAAGGGGCTCAAAGACATCCATGCTGAAGCTGTTAGCATCGACATGGTTCAACAAGCAGCTCCCTCTGACTATGCAGTCATCATAGATCGTATTTCGCAGGATGTGCCCTTCTACAGGGCCTTCTTGAAAAATGCAGCACTTTCTGGAACATGCGTTATTAACAACCCATTCTGGTGGAGTGCCGACGAGAAGTTCTTCAACAACGCACTTGCAGAAAAAGTCGGTGTGGCTGTGCCAAAGACCGTCATCCTTCCCTCGCATGAAAGACCTGATGATACTACTGAAAACTCATTTAAGAACCTCAAGTTTCCATATGGATGGGACAAGAACTTCGAGTATGTGGGTTGGCCAGCGTACATGAAGCCTCATGATGGTGGAGGATGGAAAAATGTATACAAGGTAACTGATCCACAAGATTTATGGAATAAACATGCAGAAACAGGACAACTTGTAATGCTCCTTCAAGAAGAGATCGATTTCACTGAATACTTCAGATGCTATGTCTTAGGTGGTGACAATGTGCACATTATGCAATATGAACCACGAAATCCGCACCATCTTCGATATGTGCAAAATGCTGCACCTGTGGCAAAGAAGATCTTAGATGAGGTTCGAAAGGGCTGTATCAAGTTAAATCAAGCCCTAGGCTACGACTTCAATACAGTGGAGTTTGCGATTAGAGATGGAGTTGCATATGCCATAGACTTCTGCAATCCTGCACCAGATGCAGATGTTAATTCAGTAGGAGAAGAAAACTTTGAGTGGATTGTAGAAAATTCTGCCCAACTAGCCATAGCCAAGGCCAAACAATTTAAGCCAGGTGTTATGAACTTGACATGGGGAAGTTTTGTAAAGAATCAAATAGCAACACCCAGTACAAAAGAAAGTCAAGTAGGTAGTAAAAAGCCGACTGCAAAAAGAACAGCAACAAGAAAAGCTAGCTCTCCTTCAAGCACAACGACGCGAAAAACTGTAGCAAGCAAGCGGAGGACTGCGACTTCAACCCCAGCGAAACCAAAGACCACAGCAACTAGTCGAACTAAAAGCACTGCTAAAGCAAGTCCTACGGCGACATCAACCAGGAAGACTAGTGCAACAGCAAAGAAGAGCTCAACGTCCAAGCCTACAAGTAGAAGGACCAAGACTATTGCAAGTAAAAAAGCTACAAGTAGTAAAGCTACTGTAGCTAAGACAGCTAGCCTAAGTAAGACTAAGAAGACAGCTACAAAGCCAAAGACCACTAGAAAGTCTGCCAGTACTGCAAAAGCTAAGGCAGGCGCAAGCAAGACTCCGACGACAAGGAAGAGTACTGCAAAGAAAGCCGCTGCAAAGAAGATGAATGATACAAAGAAGTGACCTAGGTCAAGAAATTATAGCGTTCTGAATCTTTTGGCTTCGTCTACTGTTACTTAACTTTAATTAGCAGAAATGAGAGTGTATAGGTAATGAATATAGATAAACCAAAAATTGCAATCCTTGATATGAACAATGGTGTTCCCAACCAAGGTTTGCGATGCATACGGGAAATTGCAGAGGTCTTTGAAGGTGAGGCAAGCTGGAAGATTTATGATGTGAGAGCAAAGGGTGAATTACCTAACCTTAGCTACGATATCTACATTTCAAGTGGAGGTCCTGGCAGTCCTCTAGAAAAAGGACCTTGGCGTCAGCCGTACTTTCAGTTACTGGATGACATTAGGACGAATAGAAAGCACTTATTTCTTATCTGCTACTCCTTCCAACTTGCTTGTCACCACTTTGGATTGAGCAAGGTAAATAAAAGAAGGAGGACTTCTTTTGGCGTGTACCCGATTCATAAGACTAAGGCTGGGAAAAAGGACGACTTACTCGATGGACTTGAAGACCCTTACTTTGCGGTCGATTCCAGAGACTGGCAAGTGGTCCAACCGCGGATGGGAAAATTTCGCAAAATGGGAGCTCAGATACTTAGTTTGGAAAAAATCAGGACACATGTGGAATACGAACGAGCCATGGCGATTCGATTCACCGAGAAAATAGTAGGAACCCAATTCCATCCAGAGGCAGATCCCTCAGGTATGAAAAGTCACCTTCAAGTCGAAGAAAACAAGATGAAAATTATCCAAAATTTCGATGAGAAAAAGTACTTGGATACACTCGCTCAGTTAGATGACCCTGAGAAAATAAAACTAACACATCAGACTATTTTGCCACAGTTTATAAGAAATTCTCTAACTTCCATCATAAGCAAGAAGGAAGAATTGAATTTAATATGATTGCAGACTATAGGGGGATCTTTAACAAGCATTTTACACAAGAAAAATACGAAGAATTTCTAGCTGAAATAGTTGGAACATTCGACTACAAACCACCTTTTAGAATTGCTGAGACACCCGTTTTCATTGATCTCGATTTCAAAAGTAAGTTGCTGCAGGCTTGCAAAGAAATACTTGCTTACGTTGCAAGCCCAGAGGGTAATGAGGCCACAAAGGAGATCTTAAAGCATCCTTCTCTTAAAATGCCTCCTTATGATCATCCGTGCCGTTTCATACAATTGGATTTCGGTATTTGCCAAGACGATGATGGAAGCCAAAGTCCTCAACTGATAGAATTACAAGGTTTCCCTTCGCTCTACTTTTACCAAGATTTGTTGGGACAAATGTATCGGAAGCACTATGAGATACCTGATGAATACAGCATCTTCCCTGAGGGCCTAAGTTCAGAGGAATACCAAGAACGCCTCCGAAGCGAAATAGTAGGCAATACAAATCCTGAGCAGGTGGTCCTTCTTGAAATAGAACCAGAAAAACAAGCAACGAGGATAGACTTCCTCTGTGCAGAAAAGATGATTGGAATTAAGGAGCTTTGTATCACAGATCTAATCAAGGAAGGAAGATCCCTTTTTTATGTCAATGGCGCTGGAAAAAGGGTCAAAATACTGAAGATATATAACCGCGTGATCTTTGATGAGCTTAGCCGTAGAACAGACCTGGTGCGGCAATTTCGTTTCAGTGATGATGTCGATGTTGAGTGGATAGGGCACCCTACATGGTTCTTTCGCTTGAGCAAGTATACACTGCCATTCCTGAACAGCAAATATGTCCCGAAGTCATTTTTCTTGGACAAGCTCGAGGCCTATCCTTCTGACTTAGATCAGTATGTACTCAAGCCGCTTTTTTCTTTTGCTGGATCGGGCGTAATTCTTAACCTAACGACTGAAATCTTAGATCAAATAGAAGATCGAGAAAACTACATCATTCAGCGGAAGGTGGTCTACCAAAAGGTGGTGCAAACCTTGGATGAAAATGCCAAGTGCGAAATCCGAATGATGGCCATCCTTAATTCTACTACCAAGCGCTATGACATTGTATGCAATCTCGCACGCCTGACAAAGGGTGAAATGGTAGGAGTCAAGTACAACAAAGACAAAACCTGGGTAGGAGGAAGTATTGCCTTCTTTGAATAAAGTCTTTGCTTATTCCAACTTATCAGGTGCCTCTGCACTTGCATGATATCGAGCTGCAATCCTAGCCGTATAATCATCTAGTAGACTAATGACTCTCTTTTGCTCACCTGCGCTGACAATAAATCCAATGTGCCAAGACTTCTTAATTCGCCACTTGATTTCTTCGTCTTGGAATTCTGAGGTATCTGGACTTTCATATCGACTGAGGGAGACAACTATACCTGCATTGCCACTATGAATTGGAGGTAACTTGTATTTTTCCTTTTTTAGTACAGCCGTTTCTATTCTTGCCCATTCACCCCAAAGATTCACACCCGAGGCTATCTCAACCATCTCTGCGATATTTGCCCCACCGACCCTACTAGATGTTTCAAGAAAGAAAATTTCTCCTGTTGCATGCGACTTAATAAATTCAGTATGTGAGGCACCATGTTTCAAGCCGAAGGCGCGCATGACCTTATTGTTAGCTTTCAACATTTCCCTTTCTTCCTTCGAACCAACAGCTAGGGTAATGGATCTGAATATTCCCCCGCCATGCGCCACTTCAAAAGGGGTATCAAGGTAGCGACTTGCCCGAGCAAAGACTACGGTATCACTATGATTAAGGCAGTCCACATGGAAGACATCTCCAGGTGCAAATTGCTCTAGGAGGAAGAGGTGTCGCTCATCTCCTAGGCCATGAATAATTGACCACAATTCGTCCTTAGAATGGACTTTTTTAATTCCTGCCGCAGAGGCCTCGCTCCTCGGCTTAATCAACCATGGAGCTGGCACATTGTCCGCGAATTGATTCACATCTTCGTCGTGAAAGATATTCGTGAACAAAGGCACGTTGATTCCTCGATCCCTGGCTTCAATTCTCATCGCCAGTTTGTCCCTGAATAGTTTTGCAGTAGTATCACCCATTCCAGGCATTCGGAAAGTTTCCCTTAACCTGGCTACTCTTTCCACATCTAGGTCGTCAAGGGCAACAAAGCGGTCGAATCTAATCGATCTAAATTGGAAGGCGATTCCAGCAACCACATGTTCATGTTGCCAATCATCTATGTAGAAGACATCATCGATTGAATCCCAAGGCCAAGCCTCGTGTTCTAATTTCTTCCTTGTTAGAAGGAATACCTTATTGCCTTCCTTCTTACAATATCGGAAGAAATCATGGGCCTTATAGTAAGTACAGACACAAAGAAAATTCATTATTCTAGGGTTTTGATATATTCGAGCATAAGTCTGACGCCATATCCAGATGCGCTCTTCATTTTTGCAAAGTCATTCGAACCGAAGGCCACTCCCGCAATATCTAAGTGAACCCAAGCTGGGTGTTCACCTACAAAGTATTCCAGGAACTTAGCTGCTGCGCTCGCCCCAGCGATGGCTTTACCGCTAAAATTTCGTACGTCGGCGATGTCCGAATGGATGTCGTCTTTTAGTTCCTCATATATTGGCAGCCTCCAAACTCTTTCATAGATGTCGTCACCAATGTTACCAAGTGTCAAGGCAAGGGCATCATTATCAGAAAAGAGAGCAGCAGCCGAGTAGCCCAGTGTTCTTACAGCACTTCCCGTAAGAGTGGCAAGGTCTATGATCACTTCTGGCTTTATTTTCTGCACAGTATAACTAAGTGCATCAGCAAGAGCTAGCCTTCCTTCCGCATCAGTGTCGATTATTTCAATGGTCTTACCAGAATAAGACTCAATTACATCTCCTGGCAAATAACTACTGCCGTCCACAGCATTCTCTGCAGATCCTACAATGCCGATTATATTTACCTGTAACTTTAATTTCGCGACTAGCTCAACTGCTCCTAGAACTGCTGCCGCACCTCCCATATCGCTCTTCATGTAGTGCAGATTAGTAGACCCCTTGATCGAAAGCCCTCCAGTGTCGAAGGTTATTCCTTTCCCGACCAGGACAATGTCGACATTCTTCGTCTTTTTAGGCATATAACTGCACTTGATCAAGCGAGACTCATGTTGGCTCCCTCTTCCAACTGCTAGGATGGCATGGAAGCCATCTTTTTTCAAAGCCTTATCGTCCCAAATCTGACAGTCATAGCCGTAGCTAGCAGCCGATTTTTCAGCCCATTTACCAAGGTTTTTGGGTGTTTTGACATTCGGTGGTGCGTCCACAAGGCGCTTAATAGAGTTAATAGACTCACCAGTTAGTTTGCCTTCATTAATGGCCTCTTGTGCCTCCTTGTCTGCAACGAAAATGATCCTTAGATTCTGCTTTTTGATATCAGACTTATGCTGTCCGATTTCATATCGAGCCATTTCGA
>CAZMYK010000177.1:0-7540 GCA_964570435.1 uncultured Saprospiraceae bacterium
TCGGAGGCGACCCTGTTCACCGAAGGGCTGGGCTCCTTCTGTGACGTTGACACCATAGGCATAGCCTACAGAATACACGCGGTCGAACCACCCCTTGAGCTTGGCAGGGCAATCGCTCCACCATACAGGGTAGAGGAAGATGATACAGATGGCCTGCTTGATTAGTCTCTGCTCTTCCAAGACATCTTGAGGAAGTGGAAGATCAAAATTTGATAGGCCCTCGCGCTCATATTCTTCAGCGCTCATGTCCGCCTTGAAGTCTTTGGCGTAGAGGTCCGAAATCACATAGTCCAGGCCTTCCTTTTCTAAGACAGAACACAGCTGCTCCAGCACTTCGAAGGTGTATGATTTGCGACTTGGATGACAATAGACGATGAGGATGCTCATCGGCCTTCCTTATTTCTTTTTTTTCTTACTAGAAGTAGCCAAAGGATTAAATTCCAAGCACTTATCGATCCAAAACTCTAAGGCTTCATCATCTTCGTATGCCAAGGCTTCCAAGTAGACATAGCCCTTCATCTCTCTCCCTCCCTGCCGCATAATTTCAGCCCCATCCATATTGAGTAGGGCATCTCTTTCTTTAGGATTGACTCGACATAGAAGCCCTTTTTTGAATGTCCCAAAGCACATCTTATCATCCACCATGAAGGTGACCCCGCCCATCATCTTCTTTTCTTGCCAAAAAACTTCTCTGACAAGCAGGATGTTTCGCATGCGTTCAAATAGTAGTTCCTCCATTTTAGATTTATTGAATTTATAAATAACCCTTTCGATAAAATAGCAAAGCTAAGTCATCTTTGCCAATAGCCCAAAAGGCTTCAGGCAGGACTCAAAGTAGTCAAAAAAATCTGATTGTTTAGGGAAGATAGTCACTCATAGAAACCTGTTTTTATCTCCTGGGAGTCACCTCAGAAAGTCTTCGCAATCAAGGCTTCCAATTTCTTAGTCAACATCTTCTTACTAGTTTTGCTTTGCGTTTTCTCAATAGCTAATTTTAAGTGTTCTCTCTGTTTCGCAGGGTCAATCCCATCATACAATTCAGCTACCAAGGCGTGATAAAGGTGCTTGTCTTGCAAGTTTATCTTTAGTGCTTCCTTGATAGCAGCCTCAGGTCCGTTTGCCTTTGCTAGGGCATAAGTCCGATTAAGGGCAATGATTGGGGAGTACTGAATTTGCAGCAAGTGATTATACAACTGCAGAATATGCTCCCATTTTTCCGGTGTTTCTTGCGTCCTTGAGTGCCAATAAGCAATTCTTGCTTCCAAGTGGTACTTTGTAACTTGGTTTCCACTTGCAGACAAATCCAAGTAGTGCTCACCCTTAGCGATCAAGCCACGATCCCAGGCATCTCGATTTTGGTCAAAATACAGAAGGTAGTCACCATTTTCAGCAAATCTGGATTCGAACCTTGATGAGTGAAAGCAAAATAGTGAAAGTAGCGCATAGGTTGGAGGTAGCGCTGTTGACTCATTTTGCAAAAGCAGGTAGGCCAAACGCATTGCCTCTACACATAGATCCTTTTTGATAGGCTGCTTGGGAGTTGAGGAATAGCAGCCTTCATTAAACAAGAGGTATAAGGTGGTTAGCACATTAGCAAGTCTTTGGTCAAGCATGCTGGCTTCCGGAAATTCGATTTTAATGTTTGCGGCCCTAAGTTTTTCCTTGGCCCTGTATAGTCGTTTATTGATGGTTTCCTTCTTTGTTAAGAAAGCTTGCGCTATTTCATCAATTCCAAACCCACAAAGGATTCTCAGTGCCAGCCCTATTTGCGCTTCTGGCGAAATTAAGTCATTGCAAATTGTAAACATCATCTTCAATTGACTATCCTTGATATTTTCTTCGGACAAGTCAATCTCGAGCTCTTCACCTACCTCACTACTATTGCTTAGCTCTGGCAGAATCTTATTCATCAATAATTTTTCCCTGCGTAGATAGTCTCTGGTTCTATTCTTGGCCACAGCATAAAGCCAAGCGCGCGGCTTATTGGGAATTCCCTTTTGGCCCCAAGTTTCAGATGCCAGTAGAAAGGTATCGTTGGTAATGTCTTCCGCAGCCTCGATATGGAGTACGCCAAACAATTTACAGAGTACAGAAACAATCTTTCTGTACTCTGTTTTAAACAGATTAGGAATCAAGACTCCTTCTTCCATTCCTAGAGGTTTACTTGCATGGTTTCACGGACTTCCACCTTACCTCCAATTTGGAGGGTTGGACAACCCTTGGCCATTTCGATGGCTTCTTCAATGTTCTCGGCCTTTACCAACATACTTCCGCCGACTATTTCTTTCAGTTCGGCATATGGACCATCGGTAACTACATTGTTGGTATGAACAGTGTGTCCTTGGTATCCGAGTCGCGTTGTGCTTACAAATTTTTCTTGGGCTGCAATTCCACCCATCCAGTCTTGCCAATTCTTTGTACTTTCTTGCATTTGCTCTGGAGAAAGACTCGCCCAAGCCTTGGGTTCGCTTCTGAAAATCATCATAAATTCTTTCATAATTTTATATTTTTTGATTTATATCCCTAAGTCGAATGAGCAATTGCAAATAGGACACAAATTCAAAGATTAGTCAAAAAAAATAATTACAGGGCCGATTTCATGATATCAAAAGTAGTCAAGTTCTGCTAAGTACAAGAGATTGAAAGCACATTTAAGAGACAGCTTGGGGTCTTATTTTCGCTCGGCCTCTAAGGCCTCCATTCGATCTTCTAGATACTTTGCGACTCGTTGATCAAAATTAGTACGATTGAGCCCTATTAATTCATTGGTCTTGGCCAAATAGTTACTATAGTCACGCTGGTACCTTCCGCAAGTGATCATTGCGAATATACCTTTCATTCCGTGCTGCTTTTCTATCTCTTCACAAATGATACCTGAGATACAAGTTCGCACAGACATCTTGGCTGAAAGCTTGGTCAAAACTTTGTTGTTGCTGTCGAATAATTGAAGCAAACTTGTACTAGGATTTTCTTGCAAATATTGCTCAAGTTCCAAGGCTAGATCATCTAGCTCAATCATCTGACCCAGGGAATCAGCGTAGTAGGCATTTCCCCAATCAGTGGCGATGCCTTCTTCCGCCAACCAGTTTCGGTTGCCACCCCACGGATGAATCATTCCTGAATAATAGTGCATTATGTCGTGGGCAAAATCTTCACTCCCACGGATTCCAAATATGACGCCTTCCACAACTCCATAACCATCTTCCGCATAACCATTTTCATGTATGTTGTACTTGACTCCAAGCAGTGCCGATATCTCTTGGTAGTTGGAAGCTAGGTAGAAGTCAAAACCTTCTGCCGCTTCGCCTAATTTTGCTGCGATAGCTTTGTTCTTCAGGTCAAATATTTCAGCATTCTCCACATCCATTTCAGAAGGAAAGAAGTACGTCGACAGCCCAATTTTTTTTCGCTTCCAGGTCCTAGTCAAGTAATCGAGGGGCAGCGATAGCCTAATGTCTTCATCTTTTTTCTCTGCAATAAGATTGATGATCTTGGTGAGCACTGTCTTCCCCTCCTTCTTATCGTAGCTATAAATTGCGAGGTCAAGATTATACTTGTGATTGCCAAGATGGTAGAAATTAAGAAGCTCCCTACGCAAGAACATAAAGTCCGTATTCTGGGAGTTTAGTTCCGAAAGACAGGCCTTGCTCAACTTGGCGTTGCGATCTCCTAAGATCTGTTCGCTGATGCGTCCTTCTTCGATCTGCAGAAAGAGTGAATCAAGTTGGGCATATATTTCTTTTTCGATCGTCGTATCTATTTCCAAGTTTAGATACTTAGGCTTAACAATGGATTGGCCCTTCACTTCAGAAGAAGGTAAGAGAATTAAGGTAAAGACGACGGTTAGAAATCTAAGGTACATTTGCGGTAGCAGTTTGGTGAGTTAGCAAAACTACGTTCTATTAAGCCTTCTTTTTGTTAACAATCTTTGCAAGTTTCACAATGACTTGTTAAACCCTCTAATTTGGATAAATCTACGCTCTTGGGTCAAGGACAGCATAACTGCTAAGTAAAAGACAGCAGGGAGGTATTCAAAGGATGTGCCTAAAGATCACCTTGATACCTGTGCAACATTTCTTCCTGCGTTTCCACCTTTTCTTTGTCATTCAACTGATCCTTGAGCATTCTACCCATGGTCGGGAAACCTGGGCGGTCTATCCTAAATTCGTCGCCCCACAGTTTGGAACGCATTAGAGCCTTAGCGCAGTGGAGAAAGACCTCATCAATGGTCAACTTTATGCAAGTCTTAGGCTTCTTGTTCATACTTGCAAATAAGGCTAGATGGTCAACATCCGTGGTGATCACTGCCTCGCCATTCATCCTTAGGGTTTCATCGATTCCTGGTATTAGGAAAAGACACCCGAGTGAGCCGGTCTCGACAATATTGACTAGACTATCTACTCTATTATTTCCTTTGGTATCGGGAATCAAAATGGTCCTATTGTCAAGGATCTCTACGAAGCCGGGTTCTCCTCCGCGGGGCGAGGCATCTAGGCTACCGTCCCTGCCCCTGGTGCTTATTACTAGGAAGGGGGACTTGCGTATAAAGTTGATCGAGTGCCTTTCCAATTCGCTTAGAACCTTTTTTTGGGCACGTCCCTTGGCCCAGCCGTATAGGTTTCTTAGTTCTTCTTCGGAGGTAAGTTGCATATCTTGTTCAATTACTGTCAGTGAACAAATATAAAAATTCATACTATGAGATTACATGCATTGAGGACCAAAAGTTGAACAGGACCCTCTAAGAAGAAGACTTATCATGCATGAGATCCCTACTAAGCACTTACTCTCCGACCGCTATGGGAGTACAAATTTCTAGGATAAAACCATTCAAATCTCTAAGGTAGCCAACTGTTTGTCCCCAAGGCTTTTCAACACTTTCAACGAATAGTGTGGCCCCATGCTCGATCGCTTTTTCCATCACCTTAGCTACTTCCGTGGTTGCAAATGCGAGTTCAACACCGAAGGCTTGCTTTTCTATTTTACTTGCTGTGAATCCATGGGCGAAGTTCGCTCCTCCAAGTTCAAGACTAGCAAACGCCAAGGTGGTAGTTCCTGTACTAAGTTCGCCGTAGTCCTTCTCTGGAGTAAGCATTTTCTGGGTAAACCCTAAGGCCTGTATGTAAAATTCAAGCGTTGCAGCGACATCCTCAACATAGAGAATGGTGTAAGCATATTGTATATTCATATTTTTGATTTTTGATTTTTGCAATGTCCTGGTCTTCAAACAATCCTAATAATTCAAAAACTTCGAATTGCTTTCCATAAAAGTGGCAGATCCAAAGGACTATTTACTTACAAAGTTATAAGCACTACACCTGCTTCTTTTGTAAAAATGCGACATTATCTAAAATAACGTGAATAATGGATAAAGGAATAAAATCAGATGGCACTTATAAATTTATATACGAGCTAATAATAGTAGTGAAAGTCATTGCTAGTAATATTACCCTTGACTGATGGCTTGCTTAGGATCCTACCTTGCCATAACTTTCAATACTGTATGACTTACTGTTGAGATCAATTGTTTTTAGTCCTTTAACTGGTCCACTTGGCATTCTTGCCTCTACATTGGTTAGGTAAATCGGATGTCTTAACTTAGGCTTGTAAACATCTACAAAGGGATTGAAAATTTTGACGGCATTCTCCCGCAATTCTTGAGGAATTCGGTCTTGTGCTTTCGTGACTGAACAAAGCATCAAGATAAGGCAGCAAAGAATGCTGGTCTTATAGATTCTGAATATGTTCGCTTTTCTCACTGCTCCTATGAATGTTGATCAATATTAAGACGCTCTGAAGTTCTATGGCCCCTAGAAAAAGTTTACTATTTTTCTTTTCCGAGCCTCAATATATCATACAAGTCTTGCATCACCACCTGCTCTTGCAGGGAAACTTCTAGAAATAAAGCCGCCGCTTTGTCGACAATTTTCTCGTTTCCAGTCTCAGCCACTTCCAAGAAGAGGTCTGAAATTCGTCTCCATGAAATTGCAATCTGCCCGTACTGCCTGCCAGCCCTTTTGATCGCTTGAGATTGGAGAACTTCTCCACTTTCTAGTAAGAAGTCCCGATAAAGATTTCTAAAAAGTGAACCACCCGTGCCCGCCTTCTCCATCATGATGGCAGCAGTTCGAAAGTCATTTTGAATGTCCTTGCTACTTTGGAACCAATCCCTAATTTCTAAACCTACCTTCTTCATTCCCTTATAGCCAAAATTTCTGATCGGAGGGTTAAGGAAGTCCGTGGCATTTCGAAAAATGGCCTTTCTAAGTATGCTGCCAAATTCTGGACATTTCTTATTCTGTGATATGGTAAATGATAGATTTTTGGAAGACATTGGTCCTTTTTCATTCCTTGCCAGTTCTAGCTTACTCAAACTTGATTCCACAAGCATTCCTTGTTGATATGTATCGTTCAGGTAGGCTACTTCTTCATCATATCCATAGATGCTGGCATAGTGTCCAGCAAAGTGAATTTTCTTCGTAAAATAATCTAAGTGGTAGCAATCTAGTTTTAGGCCGACTACCCTACCCTTGGCTAGCTCTTGCTTTACATTTTCCCACGCCTTTTTTGATGATGAAGTTTCTTTGACTTCTAAGTCTAGATCAAGGTTTCTGCAAATATTCGTTGTTAAAAGGTCCGTCTTGATGCGCCCACCAATAAATGGGAAGTCCATAGATTTCATCTTCCAGACTATGAATCCTAGACCCTCACCTATACCGAAGAGCATTGCTTCACTATAATCTAAGCCAATGTGTTTCAGTAGACTTCCAACTGTAGTTGTTTCGCAATGTTGTCCTCGATAGGGTATGAATTTCGCGATGACCATGACTTTTTCTTTTTTGCTTCTTCGCCAAATTATCACGTGCTAGTGACAACGGTATGGCAAGGCCAAATAGGATGCATAAAAAAGCTCGATCATTTAGCGTTGATCGAGCTTTTAAAAAATGGTTCTTCTGTCTAAGACTGTTGTGGCGGTGGAGTAAAAAAGAACTCCTCTCTAACGATCTTTCCGTCTTTGACATGGTATACAGCTATTTCATCCATATCTATTGGAAATGGCATTCCCTTTAGCTGTACGTTCATCAACATTGCACAAGAGAAGAAGTTGTCGGCCACAATTGGATCCGAAATAACACTGCTATTGACCTTTTCTAGCCTGCTTTCAAATTTTGCCCCTTTTTCTGCCACAGCAGCTAAGCCTTTTACAATTCTATCAGGCATTCCTTCGGCTTCTACTGACACGATTTCAGGAGAATACAATTCTCTAACTGCCTGCTCATACTGTCCGGCGCGGCATAATTCTACTAGTTTCTTTGCTACTTCTTGAGTTGTCATCTTGAATATTATTTTTGAATTATTAGATATGAAAGGCATCCCTTCCGATTGACAATTCAAAGATATAATGGGCTCATGACAGCTGTATGTCAGTAGGCTTTTCGGCTGCAAAAATTCTATTGATAATGCTTGTAAAGTTTTGCACTTAGGGTCTTAACTCTATCAATCAACTCATCCGGAGCAAGCACTGTGGCTTGATCTCCGAATT
>CAZMYK010000178.1:0-7503 GCA_964570435.1 uncultured Saprospiraceae bacterium
GTAAACATACGTTCCAATATCCATTGTTTGACCTTGATGGCTGCCGTCCCAAAACTGATTTTCGTCACTTGTCAATAGATTTTTCCTTGCATAAATTTGCTGACCCCAGCGATTGAAGATTTCGTAACGGGAAATAATTGTGTTAGGACTATCATATGAATAGATCTGGAAGCGATCATTAAAACCATCACCATTGGGCGAGAAGGTATTAGGAATAAATACAGGACAGTTTTCTGTTGGCAAAAATACTGTTGAGTCAGTGCTACAGGTCAATTCATCTCGTATATAAAGGGTGTACTTGCCCTCCATCATGTTGCTGAAGTTGTCATCAGATTGATAATTTATACCATCAAGTGAATAAGATAATTCGCCATTGGCCCCCTTCGCTGAAATTTGAATGTTGCCATTACTTCCTTCGCAAGTGCTTGGATGGGTGACAAGTTCCAAAATCTTTGGGCCATTATCAATTTGTATAAGCTCAGCACTATTCGTACTTACGCAATCATTCTCATCTCGCACGTAAACACTATAAGTACCAGCAGTCAAATTTGAAAATTGATTAGACAACTGAAAATTGAAGTTGTCTAGGGAGTATTCTTTATTGCCTACACCTCCATCTACCTGGATATTAATAACTCCATTATTGACCAAGCAATTAGGATGCAAGATTTCAAGTGGTTTTATAAAAAGCTCAACTTCTGTTTCGATTACTTCTATCTCTAGGCTATCTACACACCCATTTTCATCTTGAACCTTTACTGCGTAAAGGCCTGAGGGAAGGTCGTCAAAAGTATTTTCCATACTTGCTTGACTTCCATTCAGCATGTAAGTCAGCGGTTTTTCGCCTCCACTGACCTCTATCGTCAAGCTCCCTTCACTATTTCCGCAAGAAATAGAGTTCACAGTGACGCTGTCAATCATGGGCGGATTGCTAATCTCTACATCTATCGGATCTGAAGGAATGATGCATCCCCCCTCTAGGTGTATCAAAAGTTGATAACTTCCAGACTGAGCAATTGTAAGGCTGGAATCAGTGGTAGTTGCAAAATCAATCCCGTTTCGTAACCATTGATAGCTCTCCACCACCTGCCCGCTAGAATTGTTGCTAGCCGTAATTACCACATCATCAGGAGAGCAATTCATAATTTCTCCCATAATAGATAATTCAGCGTACCAATTAAATGCTCCGGCAATTTCTGGAAAACTGTAGGTGAAAACATTCGGGAAAATCATGTGCACGTCGCTATTGAAATGTCCTTGGTACATGTTGTCAAAGTTACTTCCATCATAAGCTTGTTCAGGTTGAACAATACGACCTATTTCTGCAAAGCCTCCCATTATTTCACCTGTTGAAAAAACATGATAGATAAAACCATCTGGGCCAGTCTTAAGTCCACCTCCTAGCTCATTGCCAAAGTCCCTCATCTTTATGGCGCTACCTCCATTAAGTGAAACCTGATATAAGGCGCTGGGAAAGTAGGTTGCATAGTAAAGGTAATTTCCTGCGGGAGAAAATGCTAAATCATACAATGTTCCTTCATCGAAACTATCCAGTAAAGTAACGTCATTCTGAAAGACTCCAGAACTTGTATTGAATCGATTAAGAAAAACGTGATTAGGCGAGCCAGAAGCAGTAAATCCCACTACTACTTCATCGGTGCTTCCATCATCTATGTATGTCATATTCATCATAGCGGATCTGGGAGTATCTGTTATTTCTGGCCCGAAAGTGAAGGTTTGATGATGGCTAATGCCTGATGGATCGATCAGATAAACAGCATACCTGGAAGCACTAGGACTAGGTCCAAGCAATCGAACAATTAACCAACTACTTAAAGGAGATGTCTTACTAGGAATTACAAGCATTCCTAGCCCGGCATCTTTTGTGCCATCAGGACCTGGTAGAGATGTTATCGGTGATAGTCCAGCTCCGAGGGTGTGAATCCTGTAAGTCACTGGACCAGCAGCTGTGCCTCCTTCCAATGCCTCTGTAGGGTTAGAGAAAATATAATATTGGTCAAAGGGACAAACAGGACTTGCGGCAATCGCAACTGATCGTGCAGAAGGAGTATTACCTGCTAGACCACCGCTTGGAGTAATATCCCGATGGGTATCATTAAAAATCTCATCTCCATCAGTGTAGAACAATAATTCACCAGTTTCAGGATTTGTAGCCACAGCCCAATTTTGGTAGCCATTTGTAATGGAGATTTCATCTGGAACCCTTTCCATTGCAGGTGGAGTTCCTGGTAAAGTATAGGGGGATAAGTCATTGGGATAAAAATCAAAGGAAATATTGGTTACGTGGGCAGGATTGGTAACCCGACCCATTACCCAATATCTGTCTTGGTATTGTGCCTCGACAAAGGTCGCAGTCAGGCAAATGACTAGGCCAATAAAGCTTACTCTTCTAGCGCTTAAACTGCTTGCTATCCCCATAAGATAGACCAATAAATTGTCCCTTATAGAATCAACTATCTCTTTTTTCACTTCCTCGACTTGAATATTACTCGTAATCTTTAACCTGCCATTGATAATTCACTAGAGGTGTAGTGCTTAATCTTCTACGAAAATGGCACTTATAGCGCATTTTTGTGTTGAAAGAGCGTGATTGTTTTCGTAATCGTAATCTTAAATTATTTCACGCTTCCAAGTTAATAAATACAGTTGGATTGAAGGAATAGAAACCCTTAAATGTGTATGAGCTCAGATTGCAAACTGTGTTCTGTTGGCTTAATTGTAGTTCTAAGTATTGTAGGCTTGAAGTGTTTAAGTTCCAAGTTCCGATACATTGATTTTCCGCTTTGCTTTAGTTGAAATTCAAGCTTCGATTTTTCCTACTTTATATCCGTTTTCTCAGGCACAGCAAAGAAGGTTTTTTTGTAATTTAGGTTTGGGCGATAGTGTATTTGTTTTGACTTGTAGTCTAATATGAAATCAAACTGTCTAATTACATCTAGTCCTAACAGCCCAAGATATTCATTCCAATTAAGTACACCTTCTTTGGCATCAGATAGAGAAACGGGTACTAAAGAAAAGGTGAAGTCTCCAAAACTTAGGTTTTTAACAGTGGTAGATCTTCTTGCACCAATTTTACTAAGCTCCTGCCCCTCAGGAGAAGAGGCAGATTCAATTTTTGCTTGTAAATCCTTCTCTGTCTGAAAGTTGGAATTTATGATAAGAGGAGATTTTACATTACCTGTATCAAAGAATACCTTACCTGAAAAGCGCTCTCCATTGGCTAAGGCGAAGCTTATTTCTACTTCCGGTGTGCAATAGGATTCAACAAAATCTATTGATCGGTAAGCCTTGGTGTTTTTTGAGTTAATTCTGGTGTAAAAGCGGATTGTCTTTTGGGTGAAATTGACTTCTGAAATGTATTTTCTAAATAAGTCAAAACCAATAATGCCATTGATGTCACCATACCTTGAGAGGTCAGTGCTATACAGTTTGATTCCCCTTAGTTTTACTTTTTGGTCGATCGAAATTCTTTGGGGAATTGTTTTGTTTACTTCATTATTGACAGAGTCAGTTCCAACTATTTGAGCTTTTTCTTCTTCCATTTCAAGCCCCAGTTCACTGGCTATATCATCATCAATTGCGGTGACTGACGCCCCAGAATCTAGTACAAAATTTGATACCTCCAGCCCATTGATTTTCACTGTAATCACCATATGGCCATTCTCATTTATTTGAAATGGAATGCTTGCAATGGGTGACCTTTGCCCATATGTCGTAATGGTAGTACAGATTAGAAATGTAAGTAGCATATATTTCATAAGACATTTTTTTATAAACATACGCAGTGCTAAGACCTCCAAGCAAGTAAAAAAGTATAGACTCAGTCAAATTATTAGTAAGCTGGGTTAAAATCTAAATGGGATGGACAGCGTTACCGTTGCTCCAGCCAAGCTCTGAAACTAGGCGTAATGGCAGAACTTGTTATAAAGGATTTATTTGCTCCTTTCATTTCTATGGCAAATCGATTCTTGAAATATTTCTTCATAGAAATGATATGCTGACTATTAATTATTACGCTTCTGTTGATCCTAAAGAAGTAATTGTTGTCTAACTTGTCAAATAAGCTACTTATACTTTCTGAATATAGATGTGTTTTTGCGTGAGCATCCACTATCTTGCAAAAGACGCCTGCAGCAGTTATATGACTAATACTTGTTGTAGGAAGTAGATACATTTCTTCCTTCTTTTTTATTAGCAGACGCTCCTTAGATTTACTTCTTTCATTTTGAAGTAGATCAGCTAGATGTAGCAATAGATCTTGATCTACTATGCTTGCCTTGGGACTTGCAAATAGTGTTTTATATTTCGAAAGTGCATTTTCTAGGTCAATCTTATCATATGGTTTTAGAATATAGGCGATCCCGTTCACTCTAAATGCATCCATTAGAAATTGATTGTAGGCAGAACAAAAGACTATTGGAGCTTCTATTTTGACGGTGTTAAATAGCGTAAAGACATTGCCATCTAGCAACTCAATATCTGCGAAGATCAGGTCGTAATTAGATTGACTTAGAAACTTTTTCCCATCTACCACAGTCTTTGCCCAATCATGCTCCCAAGCCTGCCCCAAGGCTAAGCCAAGATACTTTTGCAATTTTTCAAAAGCAGGTATTTCATCCTCTAGGATCAGTATTTTCATAGGTCATATCTCATAATAGTAAACAGTCTAATTTTCCTTCAACCGGATGATTGGGATACTTATAGAAAAATGCAGCGCATCATTTCGATTAATTGTAATTTGCTCATTGGTAACAAGCTGGTAACGGTCTTTTAGATTTTTTAGTCCAGTACCTAAAGATCTACTAGATACACCTGTATTGACTTTATTATTTTCAACTGTAATCAACTTCGGTCCGATTTCAATGCTTGTTAATATCGTATCAGAAGAGCTTGGCTTGTTATGTGTAACCACATTTTCGACCAAAATTTGTAAGGCTGCTACGGGCATGAATTCAGTGTCTTTAATTGGTCTGTCAGTAATTTCAAAGTGATAGGTATTTCCAAAACGGATTTTTATCATTGTGATGTAATTCTTAAGTGTTTCTAATTCCTGAGACAGTGGGATGATTTCTTGATCCTTGGTCATGATCAGATTCCTGTACATTTTTGATAATGCCTTGAGATAGGTCTGTGCTTGAGGAGGATTACTCTCTATTAAGGCATCAAGTGTATTTAAACTATTGAAGAGGAAGTGAGGGTTCACTTGGGATCTCAAAAGATTTAATTCTCCTTCTTTTCTCTTTTGTTCAATGGCGGTATTTCTTGCCTGTTCTTCGTAGTACTTCTTCGTAATTAGTATCCCGAGAGGAAAGCCTGCATTTAGTGCTGAAGTATTAATCCCCTCCAATATGAGCTTAGCAAAAGAAGGATAGGCTGCAGGTGGTAAATTATTAGCCCATTGCCATACTAGAAGCTTAATCACCCCAAATATGACCAGTGCTGCTATGCCAGAACACAGCAAGAAAAAGTAATTCCTAGATTCGATTAGATATTTTGGAACTAACCATAGATAGAAGGTTAATACTACCCCAAGAGCTGTCAAGAAAGAGGTTGGGATACCTATCAAGTAGCCTTTTAGTTCAGGAGCCTTATTTTGTGCTACTACTGTTGTCCCATCGGGATGGATCAGGGTATATTCAATTTGATGAAAAAAATAGGTGTATTCGTAAATAGACAATAAAATGAAGATGGTGAAATACAACACTAAAAGCACATAGTCAGATGTATTTAGTTTTTTTGATAGCATCAAATGCAAGTAAGTCTTTTGTTTTAAGAATCTGCTTAGCCAGGCAAGTTATTCAATTTAGCTTTTGTAACTATATCTAGAATTACAATACTACAAATTCTTAGGCTAGGACCTTATCAGAAATTAGTTTTCATGCTATTTATGGTACAGACAATTTGATCACGCCAGGCTTTGATGACCGCAGTTGATCTTAAACCAAGCATAGAATATAGTAGACTTGTTCACCCAGAATGTCTTTACTTAAATATGAAGCCTAATTCTTCGTGCAATGTTAGACATTTTTTGTATTTGTCAGGATAGAACAAATCACGCTCTTAATTCATCTTACTCTATTAGAATCGTTGACATCCCTATTTTTGTACTTAGATTTAATCTTTCCAAAGGAATACTTTAAAGAGAAAGAGAGCTCCCTGTTGTCAACAAAGAATCCATTAAAAGACTCCACTTGGTTCACACTTGAGACTTCTTCGAAAACCCGATTGTTAAGGAGGTTGTTGAAATTAAAAGTACAGTATAAATTATCAAAGAATACCCGAGAGATACCTATTCCAGCAATAACTAGGGCATTACGTTGATATGCTCCTTCACGTCTTTTCGTGAAACCCCAAGCATTAAAATTGAAGGAGAACTCTCTTGGCAATTTGAAATTATGATTTGTGTAGAAATATAGATAAGGTAGCGACTGCAGCTGACTAGCATTCTCATCAACAAGATTGTTAAGGTGAGCGCTCAATGTGTTGAAAGACGTCCAATTTTTATGAGTCAGCGGCACATTCACTGCGGCCGAAAAGCTGAGCATTCTTTCAAAGTTGATAGGTGTAGTTTTGAAGACACCCAAGGATTCAAGATATGAGGCACTCCAATTCACAGGATCTCTTTGGTACATAAAGCTTAATCTAAGCGAATTTTTGCTCCTTTGAAAGTTGGCAGCTAGCTCTTGGGTTAGGGTAGGCCGCAAGTTGATGTTTCTCGAGAATAGCAAAAATGGATTGATGTAAACTTCGATCTGGTTCAGATTGGAAAAATTGGGCCGGGTGATGTTCCTGGCATAGTTGATTGTCAATGTTGTCAAAGAATCAAGTGGCAAACTCAATTGGGCTTTTGGAAGTAGGTATAGATTATTTCTTTCGACCAAATTGCTGCTGCTGTTTCGAAACCTACCTTCAACATAGGCCTGCTCCAGTCTTATACCACCTGATAGATTAATTGCACCTATAGATCGAGACAATTGAGTGTATGCAGCATGTATCTGTTCATCATACTCATAATCTGTTTCAGTTTCCAGTTCTTGCATGTCAGCGGGCGTGATAAGTTGAAGTGATTTTGATTTAGAAATGACTGAATTTAGTCCGATTTCCACTTTGCCGCCCGTTGAGAAAGATCTTTCATAGTCTACTCTTGCAGAAAAGGAGGCTGTCCCAAAGTTTTGGTCTCGATCTTGCTCAGCTTGAAATGCATTCTGATCAAAGCTATTCTCAATATATGTAATCAGAGATTGCCTGAACGTCGCATATTGACCGCCAATGAATAGGTTTCCTTGGTCTAGTCCCTTATTGTAATTGACAATAGCATTGTGATAATCACGTTTATCTTGATTTTCGGTATGTGTTGCAATCTCCTTAGGTGTACTTCCTAGGCTGTACTCTGATTGACCATTGATATCACCAATTGTCCTCATCAACTTCGTGTTGTAATCGGCGGAGAAGTAATCATGATCATTGATTGGAAGGTAAAAA